>NZ_CP134982.1:0-300000 GCF_039363085.1 Buchnera aphidicola (Ceratoglyphina bambusae)
ATGCTTAAAAAGAATATTTTTGATGTTATAGTAGTAGGAGGAGGACATGCAGGTACTGAAGCGGCTTTATCTTCTTCTAGAATGAATCAAAAAACTTTATTGTTAACTCAAAACATTAATACTATAGGTGAGCTTTCATGTAATCCATCTATTGGTGGAATTGGAAAAGGTCATTTAGTTAAAGAAATAGATTCACTTGGTGGTATAATGGCTAGAGTAGCAGATAGATCTTGTATTCAACTTAGATATTTAAATACTAATAAAGGTTTTGCTGTAAGGTCTACTAGAATGCAAGTAGATAGATATCTTTATAAAAAGTATGTTCAAAAATTTTTATTTGAACAGAAAAATTTATTTATTCTTGAAAAAGAAGTAAAAGATTTAATTATTAAAAATAACAAAGTTATTGGTGTTATAGTTAGCTCATATAAGAAATTTTTTTCTGGAGCTGTTGTTTTAACTACAGGTACTTTTTTAAATGGTAAAATTTACGTTGGAAATGAAAGTTTTTCTGGAGGTAGAGTAAATGATTTTTCTTCTGTTAATTTGTCTGAAAATTTAAAAAAATTTCCATTTAAATTTGGAAGATTAAAAACTGGAACTCCTCCTAGAATAGATTCTAGAACTATAAATTTTAATATTTTAAAAGCTCAAAATAGTCATAAAAAAGTTTTTAATTTTTCTTTTTTAAAAGAAAAGTATAAAAAGATAAATAATATTCCTTGTTATATAACTTATACTAATGAAAAAACCATCAATTTTATTAAAAAAAATATTAAAAAAAGTCCTATGTATTCAGGAATGATAAAAAGTGTTGGGCCTAGATACTGCCCATCTATAGAAGATAAAGTAATTAGATTTTCTGATAGATTTAAACATCAAATATTTTTAGAACCTGAAGGATTAAATGATATTTCAGTTTATCCAAATGGTATTTCTACTAGTTTACCTAAAGATATACAGTTAAAAGTTTTACATTCTATAAAAGGTTTAGAAAAATCTAAAATTATAAAATTTGGATATGCAGTTGAATATGATTTTTTTGATCCAAGAAATTTAAAAAAAACTTTAGAAAGTATTTATATAAAAGGGTTGTTTTTTGCTGGTCAGATAAATGGTACTACAGGTTATGAAGAAGCAGCTGCGCAGGGTTTATTAGCTGGTTTAAATTCTGCTTTATATAATTTAAATTCTTCTTCTTGGTTCCCAAAAAGAGATTTAGCTTACATAGGAGTTTTAGTAGATGATTTATGTATTAAGGGGACTAAAGAGCCTTATAGAATGTTTACATCTAGAGCTGAACATAGATTATTTTTAAGAGAAGATAATGCTGATATTAGATTAACTAAAATAGGAAGAAATTTAGGATTAGTAGACAATTTGAGATGGAATAGATATTGTGAGAAAAAAAAAAATATTGATAATGAAATTATTAATATGAAAAAATATAAATTGTTATTAAATTCTTTAGATTGTTTAATATTAAAAAAAAAATTTAGAATAAATTTGAATAAGAAAACTTCTTGTTTTAATATTTTAAAAAGACCTAATTTTAATGTTGAGAATTTAAATTTTTTAAAATTTTTTAATTTTATTTCTAAAGATATAGAGGCTATAAAACAAGTGGAAATAATTTCTAAATATGAAGGATATATAAATAAACAAAAAAAAGAAATTAGTAAGATTTCTTTTTATGAAAATATAATTTTACCTTATGATTTTAACTATTCAATAATAAAAGGTTTATCAAAAGAAGTTTGTTTAATATTAAACAAATATAAACCTTGTTCTATAGGTCAAGCATTTAGAATACAAGGAATTACACCTGCGGCAATATCTGTATTATTAATTAATATAAAGAAAAAAATATTAAAAAGTTAATTTTTTAATATAAGTTTCTATTATATTTTTTTTTTGTTTTAAATATTTAATAAATTTTTTAATATTTTATATATTTTATATATAAGTTAAATTATATAGTAATATTAAATAATTTTAATAAAAGGTTTTATTTAATGCATTTTACTTATATTTGTAATGTAAAAAAATATATTAATAATCATTTAACTCATTTACAGTTAGATTTAAATAATTTTTCGTTAACTAATTCAAATGATACAAATGGTTTTTTTGTATTAAATTTAGATTCATTATTTTTTTCATTTTTTTTATGTAGTTTGTTTTTATTTTCTTTTTTTTTAATATCTAAAAATTTTAATTATAAATTTCCTGGTAAGATTCAATCTTTAGTAGAGATTATAATAATTTTTGTAAACAATAATGTAAAAAAAATATATTCTAAAAAAGATAATTTAATTTCTTCTGTTGCTTTAGTAGTTTTCGTTTGGACATTTTTAATGAATTTTATGGATGTTATTCCTGTATATTTTATACCATTTATATTTAAAAACTTTTTTAATATAGAATATATAAGATGTGTACCATCTTCAGATATAAATATAACTTTATCAATTGCTTCTAATGTGTTTTTATTAATACTTTTTTATAGTATAAAATATAAAGGATTAAAAAATTTTGTTTTAGATTTTTTTTTATATCCTTTTTCAAGCCCAGTTTTTTTTATTTTTAATTTTTTTTTAGAAATTATTAGTTTAATTTCTAAAATTGTTTCTTTAAGTTTAAGACTTTTTGGAAATATTTATGCTGGAGAAATTATTTTTATCTTAATAACAGGAATTGTTCCTTGGTGGTTACAATGTTTTTTAATAGTACCATGGGCTATTTTTCATTTATTGGTAATATTTTTGCAAGCTTTTATTTTTATGACTTTAACAATTGTTTATTTATCTATGTCTGTTAAAAAATCACATTAATATTTTTTACAAAATTATATAGGTTAAATTATATGTCTCATATAAATATAGAAATGTTATATATTGCATCAGCAATAATGTTAGGTTTATCAGCTATTGGGGCTGCTATTGGAATAGGTATTTTAGGAAGTAAATTTTTAGAAGGAGCTGCTAGACAACCAGATTTAATACCTATTTTAAGGACACAATTTTTTGTTATTATGGGTTTAGTAGATGCTGTTCCTATGATAGTAGTAGGAATAAGTTTATATGTTTTGTTTGCTGTAGTATAATTTTTTTTTTAAAAACATTGTGTAGTGAACTGAATATTTTAATTGTACAAAATTATTTTGGATAAAAATTAAAATGAATATTAATGCAACTATTTTAGGTCAAACAATATCTTTTATATTTTTTGTATTAATTTGTATGAAATATATATTACCCAATATAACAAATTTAATTGAGAATAGACAAAAAGAAATACAATTATCTTTAAAATTTTCTGAAGATCTTAAAAAAGAAACACTTAATATGAGAGAAAAAGCTGAAAATGAAATACATATAGCCAAAAAAAAAGCTAAAGAGATAATTAATAAAGCTAAAAATAATAGAGATTTAATTATAGATGCCGCTATTATTAATGCTAAACAAAAAAGAAAGAAAATAATTTTAGATGGAATTAAAAAATTAAGCTTAAAAAAAAAGATAGTTTTAAATGATTTAAAGAATGAATCAATTGTTTTATCTATTTCAATCGCTAAAAAAATTTTAAAAAAATATGTATATAATAATGATATAGATAATGTATTTAAAAAAATTAATTTTGATATTTAATGAATTTGAAAAGAAGATTTATAACAAAATGTTAAATAAAACTATTTCTAGATCTTATGCAATAGCTGCATTTAATTTTGCTAAAAAAAATGATGTTATTTTTGTTTGGTATAATATGCTAAATTTTTCTAGCAAACTTTCTATTAAAAAAAAGATGAAAAATGTAGTTTTAGGTATTTTAGGAAAAAAAAAATCTGAAAAAATTTTTGTACAAATTTGTAAAGATTATATAGATGATAATTTTTGTAACTTTATAAAAATTTTAAATGAAAATAATCAATTATATTTATTACCTGAAATAAAAATTTTATTTTATGAATATTGGAAAAAAAGTAAAAATATTACTACTGCAACAGTATATTCTAATAAGTTATTATCTAAATCTTTTATAAAACATATATATGATTTTATAAAGATTAATTTTTCTAAAAGAATATTTTTGAAAAATATATTAGATAAATCTATAACTCATGGTTTTATAATAAAAATAGATGATAAAATATTTGATAATAGTTTTGATTGTTACTTAAATAAATTAAAAAAATATTTATTTAACGAATTATAGAGGTGATAATATGCATTTAAATGCTAAAGCTATTAGTAATATTATAGAAGAAAGAATTTCTAATTTTAAAATTTTAAATGAAAATTATAGTCAAGGTAAGATAATTTCAGTTATTGATGGTATCATAAAAATATCAGGATTATCTGATGCAATGCTCGGTGAAATGTTAATAATTAACGATAATAAATATGCTATAGCTTTAAATTTAGAGCGTGATTATGTTGGAGCTATTGTGCTTGGATCATATATAGATTTATTTGAAGGAATGATTGTAAAATGTACTGGAAAAATATTAGAAGTTCCTGTTGGAAATGAATTATTAGGCAGAGTATTAAATAGTTTAGGAGATCCTATAGATGGTAAAGGAAAATTAAAATTTATTAAATATTCTTCTGTAGAATCTGATGCTCCAGATGTTATTTCTCGTGTATCTGTTACAGAGCCTATACAAACAGGTTATAAGTCTATAGATTCTATGATTCCTGTAGGAAAAGGACAAAGAGAATTAATAATAGGAGATAGGCAAACAGGAAAAACTACAATTGCATTAGATATAATTATAAACCAAAAACAGTCTAAAGTAAAATGTATATATGTCGCTATAGGACAAAAAATGTCTACTATATCTAGTATTATAAAAATATTAGAAGAAAAAGATGTTTTAAATAATACTATTATTATAGCGTCTTCTGCGTCAGATTCAGCTTCTTTGCAGTATTTATCTCCATATACAGGTTGTACTATTGGTGAATTCTTTAGAGATTCAGGAGAAGATGCTTTAATAATATATGATGACTTGTCTAAACATGCTATTGCATATAGACAGATATCTCTTTTGTTGAAAAGACCGCCTGGTAGAGAGGCTTTTCCTGGTGATATTTTTTATTTGCATTCTAGATTATTAGAAAGATCTTCTCGTGTTAGTAAAGAATACGTTTTTAAAAAAACTAATGGAATAGTAAAAAATAAAACAGGTTCTCTTACTGCATTTCCTATTGTTGAAACTCAAGAAGGAGATATTTCTTCCTTTATACCTACAAATATAATATCTATTACAGATGGTCAGATATTTTTAGAGTCTAGTTTATTTAATTCAGGAATAATACCTGCTATAAATCCTGGTATTTCTGTGTCTAGAGTAGGCGGAGCAGCTCAAACTAATATAATAAAAAATTTTTCATCTAGTATTAGAACTTCTTTAGCTCAGTATAGAGAGTTGTCTTCATTTTCACAATTTTCTTCTGATTTAGATGATATTACTAAAAAACAATTATTAAATGGAGAAAAATTAATTGAATTATTAAAGCAAAACAAACATAATCCAATTAGTATAGCTGAACAATCTATACTTTTATTTTGTGTAAAAAATAATTTTCTTGAAAAAGTTTCATTAAAAAAAATTTATAATTTTGAAAAATTTTTATTAAATTACTTTAATGAAAATTTTTTTAATCTTATGCAAGAAATTAATTCTTTTGGGTTATATAATGAAATTATAGAAAAAAAATTTTTTGAAGTAATGGAAAATTTTAGTTTAAAAAATTTTATTTAATATTTTAGGAAGTAATTATGCTGTCTGTAAAAGAAATACGAAACAATATTTCTGGTATTAAAAATACTAATAGAATTACTAAAACTATGGAAATGATTTCTATTTCTAAAATGAAAAAAATTTATTTTAGAATGAATTCAAGTATGTCATATTATAATTTAATTTGTAAAGTTGTTAATAACGTTAAAAATATAAATTTAGAATATAAACATATATATTTAAAAAAAAAAATAAAAGTTAAAATAATTTGTATAATAATATTATCTACAGATAAAGGATTATGTGGTAATTTAAATATAAATTTATTTAGTAAAGTCTTATCAGAAATAAAAAAATATTCTAAAAAGAACATTAAAGTTAAATTAGCTATTATTGGTGAAAAAGGAATTAATTTTTTTAAATTATTTTCTAAAAATATAATTTTTAAAATTTCAAATTTAAAAGATATTCCTTCTTTTTCGAAAATTACTATTTTTCTTAGTAATATAATAAAGTTATATAAAAAAAATATTGTTGAAAAAATTTATTTAGCTGGTAACAATTTTATTAGTTCAACATTTTTTAAATCTAGCATTTTTAGATTACTTCCAATTTATAAAAAATTACATAAAAAGAAATTAAATAAATTTAATTGGGACTATATATACGAACCTAATTCAAAATTTTTATTAGATATATTATTTAAAAGATATTTAGAATATACAATTTATTATAAAATTTTAGAAAATTCATCTTGTGAACAATCTTCTAGAATATTTTCTATGAAGCAAGCATCAAAAAATAGTAATGATATAATTAAAAAATTACAATTAATGTATAATAAATCTCGTCAAGCTAATGTTACAAAAGAACTTATAGAAATTGTTTCAGGATATTCGGCAATTTTATAAAATTTATTTATAAAATATTTATAAAGGTTTTAATAAAATATGAACGTTGGAAAAATTGTTCAAATAATTGGGGATATAATAGATGTAGAATTTTCTCAAAATAAAGTTCCAAGAATTTTTAATCAATTAAAAGTAAAAGATATTTCTAGAATTTTATTTTTAGAAGTGCAACAACAAATAGGAGGAGGTATAGTTAGAACCATTTCTATGGGTTCTTCTAACGGATTGAAAAGAGGTTTAAAAGTAGAAGATTTAGGTCATTGTATTAAAATACCAGTTGGTGAACCTACTTTAGGAAGAATAATTAATGTTTTAGGAGATCCTATTGATAACAAAGGCGAAATAAAAAATACTAAAACAAAAAAAGAAATAGAATATAGAGAAATACATTCTTCTCCTCCTTGTTATTTATCTCAGTTTAATAATAATGAAATATTAGAAACTGGAATAAAAGTTATAGATTTAATATGTCCTTTTTTAAAAGGAGGAAAAGTAGGATTATTTGGTGGAGCTGGTGTGGGTAAAACAGTTAATATGATGGAATTAATAAGAAATATTTCTATTGAACATTCTGGATATTCTGTTTTTACCGGAGTAGGTGAAAGAACTAGAGAAGGAAATGATTTTTATAATGAAATGAAGATTTCTAAAGTGTTAAATAAAGTCTCTCTTGTATATGGCCAGATGAATGAGCCACCAGGAAATAGATTAAGAGTAGCTTTTACTGGTCTTACATTAGCTGAAAAATTTAGAGATGAAGGTAAAGATGTATTGTTATTTATAGATAATATATATAGATATACATTAGCTGGGACTGAAGTATCTTCTCTTTTAGGAAGAATACCTTCAGCTGTTGGTTATCAACCTACTCTTTCTGAAGAAATGGGATTATTACAAGAAAGAATTACTTCAACGGAAAATGGGTCTATAACTTCTATACAAGCTGTTTATGTTCCTGCTGATGATTTAACTGATCCTTCTCCCTCAGCCACTTTTTCGCATTTAGATTCTACAGTTACATTAAGCAGAAATATAGCTTCTTTAGGAATTTATCCGGCTGTAGATCCATTAATGTCTACTAGTAGACAATTAGATCCTGACATAATTAGTTTAGAACATTACAATACAGCAAAAGAAGTTCAAAAAATTTTGCAAAAATATCAAGATCTTAAGGATATAATTTCTATTTTAGGTATGGATGAATTATCTAAAGATGATAAATTATTAGTGTTTAGGGCTAGAAAAATACAAAAATTTTTTTCTCAACCATTTTTTGTTGCAGAAACTTTTACAGGATTTTCTGGTAAATATGTAAGTTTAAGTGAAACTATTGATGGATTTAAAAAAATTTTGTCTGGAGAATATGATGAATTTCCAGAGCAAGCTTTTTATATGATAGGTAATATAAATGATGTTACTGAAAAATATAATAATTTAAATAATTAATTTTTAATAATATTATATTCGGTTAGGATTAAATATATGTGTTTTAATTTAAAGGTTGCAAGTATAGAAAAAAAAATATTTTTTGGAAATGTTTTAAAAATAATTTTGTCCGGAATATTAGGAGATATGTGTATATATCCTAAACATTCGCCATTATTAACTTATATAAAGCCTTGTGTTTTATATATTTTAAAAAGTAACAATAAAAAAAAATATTTTTATTTATATAGTGGAATATTAGAAATACAACCTAATTATGTTATTATTTTGTCTGATATTACTGTTTTAGACTTTTCTACAGACAAAAATTTTATATTAAGTAAAAAAGATATTTTAAAAAAAATTGTAAATTCAGATATAAATAATAAAAATAGAATTTTACTTTTAGATTCTTTATCAAGATCTATAGATAAATTTAATGTTATAGAAGGATCTAACAAATAAAAATTTAAAAAAATATATTATTTAAATATTTTAGCGGCGGGCTATTTTAATTCCTGCCGCATTTTTTTATATAATTTTTTTTCTAAATATTCTTTTAGAAGTCTATATTTTCTGCTTTTAAAGAATTTTTTTCTATAAATTTTTTTCTTGGCTCTACTGAATCGCCCATTAAAGTTTTAAATAATTTACTTGCTTTTAAACTATCTTTTATTGAAACTTTTAACATTCTTCTAGTGTTGGGATTCATTGTTGTTTCCCATAGTTGATTAGGATTCATTTCTCCTAATCCTTTATATCTTTGTATTAACATCTTTTTTTGTGAACTTTTAATTAATTTTTTTATCATTTTTTTAAAATTTAAAAATGTATAAGTTTTTTTATTTTTTATAATTAATGTTTTTTTTTTAATTAATTTTTTAATTTTTTTTCCAAAACTATTTATTTTTAAAAACTCTTTTTCCTTAAAAAAGTTGTTTTTTAACTTTATTATTTCTTTTTTTCCATATACATATTTTTTTATATAAATTGTAAAATATTTTTTTCTATATATTTTTAATTTATTTTTATAAAATATATTATTTTTACATTTTTTTGTTAAATTTTTAGTAATCTTTTTTATCCATTTTTTTAATTTTTTTACGTTTTTTAAAGGGAAAAGTATTGGGTTTTTAATTAATTCATTAAATAACAACATTATATTATTTTTTTGACTTTTTTTAACATGTTTTTTAATTTTTATATATTTAAATATTAATTTTTGTAATTTTTTTATATTT
Source organism: Buchnera aphidicola (Ceratoglyphina bambusae) (assembly GCF_039363085.1). Lineage (GTDB taxonomy): Bacteria > Pseudomonadota > Gammaproteobacteria > Enterobacterales > Enterobacteriaceae > Buchnera_G > Buchnera_G aphidicola_E. Next base: position 9,324 of record NZ_CP134982.1, read on the forward strand.
ATTTTATTTTTTTTAGGAATAAATTCATACATTTGGCAATCTTCTAAAGAATTTTTTATTTGAAAAATATTTAATGTATAGTCATCTTTTATAAATATTTCTTTTTTTTTAATTTTTATTTTGTATAGTGGAGGTTGAGCTATGAATACATGTCCATTTTTTATTATTTCAGGCATTTGTCTATAGAAAAATGTTAATAATAGTGTTCTTATATGTGATCCATCTACATCAGCATCTGTCATTATTATTATATTATGATATCTTAATTTGTTTATAGAAAAAGAGTTATCTTCTATACCACACCCTAAAGCAGTAATTAAATTAGTTACTTCTTCTGAAGATAACATTTTTTCAAATTTAGATTTTTCTACATTTAATATTTTTCCTTTAAGAGGCAATATAGCTTGATTTTTTCTATTTCTTCCTTGTTTAGCTGATCCCCCGGCTGAATCTCCCTCTACTAAATAAATTTCAGATAATTTAGGATTTTTTTCTTGACAATCTGCTAGTTTTCCTGGTATAGAGCATATATCTAGATTGCTTTTTTTCCTAGTTATTTCTCTAGCTTTTTTTGCTGCTTCTCTAGTTTTTGCCGCATCAATTATTTTATTTATTATTATTTTAGAATCATTTGGATTCTCTAATAGATATTCATAAAAATTTTCATTTACTGAAGATTCTACTATAGATTTTATATCTGATGAAACTAATTTATCTTTGGTTTGTGAAGAAAATTTAGGGTTTGTAGTATGAACTAAAATTATAGCAGTCAATCCTTCTCTAGTGTCATTTCCAGTTGTTATTATTTTATTTTTTTTTATTATATTAGATTTTTCTATATAATTGTTTACTGTTCTAGTTATTGCTGATTTTAATCCAGCTAAATGAGTTCCGCCATCTTTTTGTTTTATATTATTTGTAAAACATAAAATTTTTTCTATAAATTTATTGTTCCATTGCATAGCTACTTCTACTTTTATGTTTTCTTTTTTTTTAGAAAAATAAAAAATTTTATTATGTATAGGTTTTCTATTTTTATTTAAATATTTTATAAAAGCTTTTATTCCTCCCTTACTCAAAAATTTCTTTTTTATATTTTTTTTTTTATTTTCTAAGTAAATAGAAATTCCTGGATTTAAAAAAGATAGTTCTCTTAATCTTTTATATAATATATCATAATTAAATTTTGTTATATTGGTAAAAATTTTGTTATTAGGCCAAAATCTTATTAAAGTACCTCTTTTTATACTTTTTTTTATAATTTTTAATCTTGTTTTTGGTTTTCCATTATAATATTTTTGAAAAAATTTTTTTCCCTCTCTGTATATTGTTAGATTTAATTTTTTTGATAAAGCATTAACCACAGATACTCCTACTCCATGCAATCCTCCTGATATTTTATAAGAATTAGAGTCAAATTTTCCTCCAGCATGTAATATTGTCATTATTACTTCTGCTGCAGATCGCCCTTCTTCATTATGTATATCTATTGGTATTCCTCTTCCATTATCTTTAATAGATATAGAATTGTCTGAATACATTTTTATAGATATTTTGTCACAATATCCTGATAAAGCTTCATCTATGGAATTATCTACTACTTCAAAAACCATATGATGTAAGCCGCTTCCATCATCTGTATTACCTATATACATATTAGGTCTTTTTTTTACAGCATCCAAGCCTTTTAAAACTTTTATATTAGAAGAATTATAAGAATTGTTCATAAATGTTCTCTTTATATTTTTATATATATAAATATATTTTATTTATCAAAATTGATAATTTTTAAATTGTTTTAAATTTTTGTTTTTATAAAATTAATATTTTAATTTTTATTATTAAAATTTTTAACATTTAAAATATTAAAGGCATTATAATGTAAATATTAAGATTATTGTTTTTTTCTTTAATTTGTATAATAGAAATTTTTTTATTTAGTAAAAAATGTATCTTTTCACTATTTATGTTTTGCAATATGTTTAATAAATATTTTGAATTTAAATTAAATTTTATATTTTTAGGATGTTTTTGTTTTATTAATATTTTTTCTTTAGCTGATTCGTTTTCTTCATTTTTAGAAATAATTTTCATAACATTTTTTTTTACATGGAATTGTATTCCATAAAATGAAGAATCTGATAGAATAGAAATTCTGTTTAAAGCTTTTTTAAAAATTTTTAAATTAATTTCTAAAATTATTTCTGGTTTTTTTATTATTAAATTTTTGTAATTTGGGAAATTTCCTTCAATTAATTTTGTAGTAAATATTATTTTTTTTGTATATATTCTTAAGTTATAATTGTTTATTAATATATATATTTTTTCATCATTTTCTTTCAACAATTTTAACATTTCTAATATACCTGTTTTTGTAATTATTATAGAATTATTTTTGAAATTTACATTTTTTAATAAAATTGTAGATATTGCCATTCTATATCCATCTGTAGAGACTGCTCTTATAAATTTTTTATTAAATATAAAATATAATCCGTTTAAATAATGTCTGGCATCATTTTTAGCTATACAAAAATATGATTTTTGTATTATTTTTTTAAAATATTTTTGTGATATTGTAAATTTTTTATATTTTTTTAATGAATTAAATTTGGGATATTCTGAACTAGGTAATGTAGAAAGTTTAAAGACAACTGTTTCTATATTTATTTTCATAATTTTTTTTTTTAAAGAAAATAATATTTTTGAATGTTCGGAAAAACTTTTGCATATATTAAATAATTTTTTTCCAGAAATTGTAGTTTCACCTGAAGAAAATTGATGGTCTACATATGTTTTAGTAATTAATTCTGTTTCAACATTGTTTGATATTAAAATTAATTTTTTTTTATTTAACTTTATAAATATATTTTCTAAAATAGGATTATTATAGTTTTTTACTATTATTGAATTGTTTTTTTTTAATATTTTTAATATTTTCTTTTGTTCTATAATGAATTTCATAACATTTTTTTTTTAATAAAATTTAAAATATTTTATTTATAATAAATAATTTTTTATTTTTTCGTTTGTGTATATTAATATATATTTTTTATTTATAGAATGTTTAAATAAAAGATTGTATATTTAAATATAATTAATATTATGTTTATATTTTTTTTGTAAAATTGTATTTTTTTATAAAAATTATAATTACATTTTCATTTTTACAATGTGTAAAATAAAATTATATAGAATTTTATAAAGCATTATATATATTAGAGGTTTTATGAAAAGAACTTATCAACCATCAATATTAAAAAGGAATAGAACTCATGGATTTAGACATAGAATGTCTACTAAAAATGGAAAACGTATTCTATATAGAAGAAGATTTAAGTATAGATCTAAATTAACAGTTTCTTCAGAATAAAATTATAAATTTAATGATAAACTTTTTTTTTAAAAAAAAACATAGATTATTTAAAGATAATCAATTTAATTTTGTATTTTTAAGATCATATAGAGTATTTAATAAAGAATTTTTAATATTAAGTAGGAAAAATATATATAAATATCCAAGGCTAGGTATAAGAATATCTTCTAAAATTATAAAATTGTCTTGCAAAAGAAATGTTATTAAAAGATTAATTAGAGAAAGTTTTAGAAACAATAAAAATAAATTATTATATATGGATTTTGTTGTAATAGTAAAAAAAAATATATTAATTATTAAAAATAATTATTTATTTAGTCGTTTAAAAAATTTATGGTTAAGATATTATAAAAAAACTTAATAGTTTTAAAACTTATTTTTTATAAAAATAAATTAATAAAATTATTTTATAATTTTTTATTTAAAATTTTTATTAAGAAGATAATTTTATATTAACTTTATAAAATATGTTATTAATAAAATATTAATATAGAGAGCACAAAAAATGTATTGGATTAGAAATACGTTTATATTAATTTTTTTATTTGTATTAGCTTTTTTCGTGTATAAATTTAATAATGAAAATTTTTTTTATAAAGCATTTCAAAAAGAAAAATTAAGTAATATTAAAATTAATGAAAGTTATAAAAAATTAGATTTAAAAGATGTAATTTCTATACAAACTGATACTTTAAAAATTTTTATAGATAAAAAAACTGGAGATATAATAAAAGCAGATTTATTAAAATATAAAGAAAAAATTAATAAAAGTGATTCTTTTTCTTTACTAAAGTCAGAAAAAAATTTTTTATATCAAGCAAACAGTGGTCTTACTGGATTAAGTAATTATAATTTTGTTTATGATGAAAAGTATAATAAATTAAATAATTTTTTAATTACAGATAGTCAGAAAGAATTAAAAGTTCCTATGAAATGGATTTCTTCAGATGGAAATATTTCGTTTATAAAAACTTTTATATTTGAAAAGGGAAAATATTTTATTGAAATAAAATATGATATATTAAATAAAACTAATAAACCATTAAATATATCTATGTATGGAAATTTAAAACAAAGTATTATAGACTCTCAAAAGGTAAATAATAATTATAGTTTTGGATTAAAAACTTTTAGAGGCGCAGCATATTCTAATGATGAAGAAAAATATTCTAAAATTAATTTTTTTTCTATAGATAAAAAAGAAAATATTTCTGGATATACTAAAAATAATTGGATAGCAATGGTCCAACCATATTTTGTAACAGCTTGGATACCTGATACTTTTGTTAAAAATAAAATATTTTCAGAAAAAATTGATTCTAATGTTGTTTCTGTAGGATATACTACAGAAAATTTTAACATTAATTCTAATAGTTCTCAATCTATATCTTCTAAGTTATGGATTGGTCCTAAAATTAAAAAAAATATGTTAGAAGTATCAGATAGTTTATATTTAACTATAGATTATGGTTTTCTTTGGTTTTTTTCACAACCTTTGTTTAAATTGTTAAATTATTTAAATAGTTTTTTCAATAATTGGGGTATTTCTATTATTGCAATCACTTGTATAATAAAATTAATAATGTTTCCTATTTCTAAAGTTCAATACACTCAGATGGCAAAGATGAGATCTATTCAAGGTGAAGTTAATGAAATAAAAAAAAAATATAAAGATAATAAAAGTGTTTTAAATAAAAAAATAATTGATTTATATAAAAAAAATGATATAAATCCAATAGGTGGTTTTTTACCTTTAATTATTCAGATGCCAATATTTTTGTCTTTATATTATATGCTTATTGAGTCAGTGGAATTAAGACACTCTCCATTTTTTTTATGGATAAATGATTTATCTGATAAAGATCCATATTTTGTATTGCCAATTTTGATGGGAATAACTACATTTCTATTGCAGAAAATTTCTGGAAATGAAGATAATATAGATGAAACTCAGAAAAAAATAATGCAATTTATGCCTATTGTATTTACTATATTTTTCTTATGGTTTCCTTCTGGTTTAGTTTTATATTATATAGTAAGTAACATTTTAACTATAATTCAACAAAAAATAATTTATAAACAATTAAAAAAAGAAAAAAATAAATTGTAAATTTTAAAATAAAATGATTTAATTATTTTAGGATTTTTTAAAAATTATGTATGTAAAAGATACTATAGTAGCTCAGTCTACTCCACAGGGTATATCTGGTGTAGCTATATTACGTATTTCTGGTAATAAGATAAAAAAAATATGTAAAAAAATGTTAGGTTTTGTTCCTAAAATAAGATATGCTAATTATTCAAGTTTTTTAAATATAAGAGATAAATCTGTAATAGATAAAGGAATTGTTATAAGATATAAAAGTCCTAGTTCATTTACTGGAGAAGATGTTTTAGAAATACAATGTCATGGAAATCCTATTATAATTGATATGTTAATAAAAAATATTTTATTAATAAATGAAGTTAGAATTGCTGAACCAGGAGAATTTACTAAGAGAGCTTTTTTTAATAATAAAATTGATTTATTGCAGGCTGAAGGAATAGATGATTTAATACATGCAAATTCTAAAGTATCTGTAAAATCATATTTTAATTCTGCTTATGGAATATATTCTATTTATATAAGTAAATTATCTTCTAAAATTTCAAGTATCAGAACAGATATAGAAGCTATTTTAAATTTTGAATATAAATATGATAATAACATTAAAAAAATATTTTTAAAAAAAATTGATAAAATTATATATGATTTTAAAAAAGTATTAGAAAAATTAAAAAAAAGTTATATATTTAAAGAAGGAATTAATGTAGCAATAGTTGGTAAACCTAATTCTGGTAAATCTAGTCTTTTTAACTCTATTATATCAGATGATAGATCTATAGTTACAAAAATTCCAGGCACTACTCGAGACATATTAAAAGAATTTTTTTTTTTTGATGGATTATCATTTAATGTTTCAGATACAGCCGGAATTAGAGAATCTAATAATAAAATAGAAAAAATAGGTGTTTTAAAAACTTGGAAAGAATTAGATAATTCTAACTATGCTTTATTAGTTATAGATTCATCTGATTTGAATTATAAAAATAGCAACACAAACAACAAAATTATTAAACATTTTAAGTTTAAAAATATACCTTATAGTATAGTTTTAAATAAGTGTGATATTTTAAATTTAAAACCTAACATAGAAATATTAAAAAATGTTCATTATATTACTTTATCTGCTAAAAAAAATGTTGGAATAAACATGTTATTAAAGTTTTTAAAAGATCAGTTATTATTTAAAAATTTTAATAGAAATGGCTTTTTATCTAAAAGAAGACATTTAAATTTGATACAAAAGTCTTTATGTAAGTTAATTAGTTCTAAAAAGGATTTTTTAAAATTTAATAATATAGAAATTTTAGCTCAAGATATTAATGATGCTCAAAAATTTTTAGATTATATAGTAGGAAAGGTTTATACAAATGATTTGTTAGATTCTATATTTTCAAATTTTTGTATAGGTAAGTAAATATTTATAAGTTAAATTTGCCCGAAGGTGGAATCGAACCACCGACACGGGGATTTTCAGTCCACTGCTCTACCGACTGAGCTATCCGGGCAATAAACTTTAATTATTACAATAAAAATAAAAAAGTCAAATGTTTTTTATTTTTTTTTAAATAAAATTTTTATATAATTTATAATTAAATAAATTTATGAAATATAATTTTATACTTTAAAGTATATGATACAATTTATATATATAATTTAATTAGATGAAATATTATAAATTTTTTAAGATAATATATTTATTATATTAATTTTTATAAAGGACTAATAAAATGAAAATTCGTCCATTACATGATCGTATTATTGTTGAGAGAAATAAAAAAGAAGCAAAATCAGCTGGGGGTATTGTGTTAACTGGCTCAGCGGCTGGAAAATCTACTAGAGGAACGGTTATAGCTGTAGGAAGGGGAAGAATTTTAGAAAATGGAAAAGTAAAACCATTAGATGTTAAAGTTGGAGATGTAGTAATTTTTAATGAAGGATACGGTGCTAAAACAGAAAAAATTGATAATAAAGAAGTATTAATTTTAACTGAGAGTGATATTCTTGCAATTGTAGAATAAAATTAAAATTAAATAATATAAAACAATATTTATTTTTTTATAATAATAATTGCTAAAAAGGAAATTTTAATATGGCAGCTAAAGATGTTAAATTTGGTAATGAAGCTAGAGTTAAAATGCTTAATGGAGTTAATATATTAGCTGATGCTGTAAAAGTTACATTAGGTCCTAAAGGAAGAAATGTAATTTTGGATAAATCATTTGGAGCTCCTAGTATTACAAAAGATGGTGTTTCTGTAGCTCGTGAAATAGAGCTAGAGGATAATTTTGAAAATATGGGTGCTCAAATGGTTAAAGAAGTAGCATCTAAAGCAAATGATGCTGCAGGAGATGGAACTACTACAGCTACTTTATTAGCTCAAGCAATAGTTAATGAAGGATTAAAAGCTGTTGCTTCAGGAATGAATCCCATGGATTTAAAAAGAGGGATTGATAAAGCAGTGATAAATGCTGTTAATGAATTAAGGAAATTATCTGTTCCTTGTTCTGATAAAAAAGCTATTACTCAAGTTGGAACAATTTCTGCTAATGCTGATGAAAAAGTAGGATCATTGATTTCTGAAGCTATGGAAAAAGTTGGAAATGATGGTGTTATAACAGTAGAAGAAGGAACTGGTTTGCAAAATGAGCTTGAAGTAGTTAAAGGAATGCAGTTTGATAGAGGATATTTATCTCCATATTTTATTAATAAAACTGAATCTGGAATAGTAGAATTAGAAAATCCATATATTTTAATGGTAGATAAAAAAATTTCTAATATTAGAGAATTACTATCTATATTAGAATCTGTAGCGAAATCAGGTAAACCATTATTAATAATATCAGAAGATTTAGAAGGTGAAGCTTTAGCAACTTTAGTAGTTAATTCTATGAGAGGAATAGTAAAAATAGCTGCAGTAAAAGCACCTGGATTTGGTGATAGAAGAAAATCTATGTTACAAGATATTTCTATTTTAACTCATGGATCTGTTATTTCTGAAGAATTAGCTATGGATTTAGAAAAGACTTCTATAGATGATTTAGGTCAAGCTAAAAGAGTAGTAATAACTAAAGATACTACTACTATAATTGGCGGAATAGGAAATAAAAAAGATATAAAAAATAGAGTTGAACAAATTAGAAAGCAAATAAAAGATTCTACTTCTGATTATGATAAAGAAAAATTAAATGAAAGATTAGCTAAACTTTCAGGAGGAGTTGCAGTACTAAAAGTAGGAGCAGCAACTGAAGTAGAAATGAAAGAGAAAAAAGCTAGAGTTGAAGATGCTTTACATGCAACTAGAGCGGCAGTAGAAGAAGGAGTAGTTCCTGGAGGAGGAGTTGCTTTAGTTAGGGTGGCTCAAAAAATTTCTAAAATGTTAAGCAACAATGAAGATCAAAATGTGGGAATACGTGTTGCTGTGCGCGCTATGGAGGCACCATTACGTCAAATAGTTTCTAATTCTGGAGAAGAACCATCTGTAGTTGCAAATAATGTTAAAGATGGAAAAGGAAATTATGGATATAATGCTGCTACTCATACGTATGGTGACATGATTAAATTTGGAATATTAGACCCTACAAAAGTGACAAGATCAGCTTTACAATATGCTGCTTCTGTTGCTGGTCTAATGATTACCACAGAATGTATGGTTACTGATTTACCTAAAGAAGATAAATCTGATTTAGGTCATTCTCAGCCAAGTAGTGGTATGGGTGGAATGGGTGGTATGATGTAATCCTGATTCTCGTTCTTTGTTTTAAAAGATCATTGTATTTTAATATTTTCTTATCCTTAGATTTTTATTTCTAAGGATAAGTTTTTTATTTTATTTTTTAATAAGAGTATAAAATTATATGATATTTTGTAATAGTAATAATTTTAAAAATGGATTAAAAATTATTTTTAATAAAGTTCCTTTTAATATAGAACATGTTGAATTTGTAAAACCAGGCAAAGGACAAACTTTTATAAGAACTAAAATTAGAAATTTAATAAATAATAGATTGTTAGAAAAAACCTTAAGATCTAATGAAAATTTTGAACTAGCAGATATAGAAAATATAAAAATTTCTTTTTTATATAAATCTGAAGACACTTTTTATTTTATGAACTTAAAAAATTATGACCAAATTTCAACAAAATATAATAATATAAAAAATGTATTAAATTGGATATTGCAAGGAGAAAAATATTCTGGATTAGTATGGAACAAAAATTTAATTTCAGTCATTCCTAAAAAATTTATGAATTTTAAAATTTATGATTTTGAAAAATTTTCTAAAAACAATGTAAATTCTAAAAATAAATTAGCAATTTTAAAAAACGGAATTAAAATTTGTGTACCTTTATTTATTAAAATAAATGATATTATAAAAATAGATACTAAAAATTCTAAATATGTTTCTAGAGTTAAACAATAATTTTTTTTATACATATTTTCTATAACTATTCCATTCAAAATTTAACCATAAACTGTTTCCTAACCTCATTCTATCTATGACTCTTTCTCCTAATAAATTTTTCATTCCTTCATGATTTAAATTTGATAGCATGCCAGTAGATCTTTTTGAAGAAGATCTTCTGTCTACAATTTGGTTTATAACTATTTTTTCATATCTAGATTCTGTTTGCATTCCTATTTCGTCTATCATTAAAAGATCAACTGTACTTAGTTTGTTTAATAAATTTTCTTCTGTCATATGATTGGAACCATTGAAAGTTCCTTTCATATTAGACATTAAATCTGCTACTGTAACTATTAAAACAGTTTTTCCTTTTAATATTAAGTAATTACCAATAGCTGAAGCTAAATGATTTTTTCCAGTTCCTGGGTTTCCTGAAAATATAAAACTAGAGATATTGTTGTTAAAATTTTTAGCATATTTTTTTGCTGCTTTTAAAACTCTTTCATGTCCTTTATGTTCTATTTTATAATTTTTAAATGAACATTTTATATATAATTCTTTTATTCCTGATTTGTTAAATGTTTTTTTTATTTTCATAATTTTATTTTTTTTTAAAATAGATTTAGAAGAAATTATTCCTTGCTCTTGATTCCAAGATAATAAATCTTTATCATTTTTAAATTTTGGTTTTATATGACTTGGAATTAATTTTTTTAATCTTTTTAAAAAATTAATAGTATTTTTTTTCATTATTTATCTCTAAAACCATCTGGAATAATACTATTTTTGGAGCATATCTTATTTATTTCATTTTTATATACTTTTGATTTTATTGATCTAGTTATTTTTAAACTATAAGCTAATTTTTGTTGCCATTGTATATTATGTAAAAATCTTCCCTCAGCTTCCCAATAATCTATAAATGCATTTAATTCATTCTTAGAAACTTTTTTATTTATATTGATCCCCCATATAGAGGCTTTTTTTAAAAAATCTTTATCAGGTTTCCAATTTTTATGCATTGAAAATTTATGATTCATTTTTAATTTTGATTCTAATATTTTCTTATTAATTATGTTATTAAATCTTTTTATTTTTTTTTTTTTTATATATTTATTATTTTTAGATATAATTTTTTTTATAGATTTAGGGCTAAAAATATACATTACAGGCATATCATTTTTAACTATAGATATAATTTCTTTTTTGCTTTTATACAAAATTTTTAATGGATTTTTTATAAAATTTTCTATAGTTTCGTTTAAACTATTTATTTTTTTCATATTCATATTTTTTTCTCTTAATATATTTATATTTACTAAAATTATATTTTTATATTTTTTATTTATATTTAATATTTAAATTTTATTTTATTATATATAAATTACCAATAGTTTGTCCTACAGTTTTTTTTTTATATTTTTTCCAATTTTTAGGTATAAATATTTTTTTTTTAATTTGATTTTCTAAATATATAAATGTATTTTTTTTTGTCCAATTATTTTTTTTTAATAAAGTTATTATATAATTTATAATTGTTGTTTTAAATGGTGGGTCTAAAAATATTATATCATATGGTTTTCCATATTTTTTTAACCATATAATTGAATTTACATTTATAATTTCAATATTTTTTATTGATAGATTATTTATATTTTTTAATATATTTTTATATATATTAAAGTTTTTTTCTAAGCAAGTTACAAATTTAGCATTTCTTGATATAGCTTCTATTCCTAAAGCAGCGCTTCCTGAAAAACAATCTAAACATTTAGAATTTTTTATATAGTTAGATAACCAGTTAAATAATGTTTTTTTCATTAAATTTGTTGTTGGTTTTAACTTTTTGTTTTTATTTATTTTTATAATTCTAGATTTAAATTTTCCGGCAATTATTTTCATATTTTTATAATATTATTATGTTGTATTTAGTTTGTATTTTTTTTATAATATAAAATTATTAATTTATTTTTTTATAAATAAATTTTATAAAATTTGTAATAATAAATATTATAAAAAGAGAATAAAATATGTCAAAAAATAAATTTAGCAGATTTTTTTCTTGGTTCACTCCTAATTTTAAAAAAAAAAAAATATAGTTAAAGATAAACAAGATAATAATGTAATTTTAAAAAAAAATTATAATGAGCATGATAAAAAAAAATCTAATATATTAAATGTTTTTAAAAAAAAATTCTATAATACTAGAAAAAAAATTAGTGATAAAATTAAAAATTTTTTTTTAAAAAATTCTATAGATAAAAAATTTTTTCATAATTTGGAAAATAAATTATTGTTATGTGATATAGGATTTGATACTTCTTCTAAAATAATATCTGAGCTAATAAGCGAAGTTGATTCAAAAAATATAGTTGATAAAGAATTAATTTATAAAATTTTACAGAAAAAGTTACTAAATATATTAAAATATTCAGACAAACCTTTAATTATAAAAAAAAAATATCCATTTTTAATTTTAATAGTAGGAGTAAATGGTGTAGGGAAAACTACTACTATCGGAAAATTAGCTTGGATGTATAAAAATCAAGGTAAATCGGTTATGATAGCTGCAGGTGATACATTTAGAGCTGCTGCTATAGATCAATTAAAAATTATTTCAAAAAAAATAGATGTTCCAATAGTTTCCCAACATTATAGATCTGATTCTGCTTCAGTCATATTTGATGCCATAAATTCTGCGAGAAGTAAAAATATTGAGATATTAATAGCAGATACTTCTGGAAGACTGCATAATAATAAAAATTTTATATTTGAATTAAAAAAAATTGTAAAAGTTTCAAAAAAAATAGATATAAATTTTCCAGATGAAATAATTTTAATTATAGATTCATCCAGCGGTCATAATGTTATAGAACAAACTAAAATATTTTACAAAGAATTGAATATAACTGGAATAATTTTTACTAAACTTGATGGCTCTGCTAAGGGTGGAATGATATTTAATATATCTGATAAATTTAATATTCCCATAAGATATGTATGTTTAGGAGAAAATAAAGAAGATTTATATGAATTTAAAAAAAAAGATTTTGTTGAATCTATTTTAAAATAAAATATATTTTTTTAAAAGTTAATATATTTTTTTATTTTATTTATATGTAATTATTAAAATTTTGATTTATTTTATAATTTTAATTATAATAAAAAATTATTTATATATTTTTATAAATAATTATAATTTTTAGGTATTTGAAATGTTAAAAACTTTTTATACTGTTTCTAATGGATCTTTAGGTAATTTAAATTCTTATATAAAATTAATTTTTTCTTGGCCTGTACTTGATAAAGAAAAAGAAATAAATCTTTCTAAACTTTTATATTATAAAAATGATTTAAACGCAGCAAAAACTTTAGTTTTATCTAATCTAAGGTTTGTAATACATATATCAAAAAATTATTTAGGATATGGTTTATTACAATCAGATTTAATACAAGAAGGAAATATAGGATTGATGAAAGCAGTTAAGAAGTTTAATCCTAAAATAGGAGTTAGATTAATATCTTTTGCTGTACATTGGATAAAGTCAGAAATACATGAATACATTCTAAAAAATTGGAGAATAGTTAAAGTAGCTACTACTAAATCTCAAAGAAAACTATTTTTTAACATAAGAAAGAACAAAAAAAAATTTGGTTGGTTTAATAAAAAAGAATTAGAACTAGTTGCAGAAGAATTAGGTGTTACATGTGAAGAAGTTCAAGAAATGGAATCTAGAATGTCTACCAAAGACATCACATTTAATTTTTCTTCAATAGATGAAAAAAAAGATTTGAAATTTAAATATATTTCTTCATATTTAAAAGATAAAACTTCTAATTTTGCGAATGTTTTTGAGAAAGATAACTTAGGAAAATATAATAATAGTAAATTGAACAATGCTTTATTAAATTTAGATAAGAGAAGTAGATATATTATAAATTCTAGATGGTTGTATAATAATAGAAAACGTACTTTACAAAGTTTAGCTAAATATTATGGTATTTCTGCTGAAAGAGTAAGACAAATAGAAAAAGTTGCTATGAAAAAATTAAAATTAGAAATAGAAAATTAACATATTGAATTTTTATTTTTTTATATGAAACTTATAGAAACTATATTTTTAATTTTAAATATTTTATATTATGTTATTAACATTAGTGATATAATTACTTAAATTTATATTTTTGTTTTATAACAATATTGTATTAAATTTATATTTATATTTTTTTTTAAATTTTTATTATTATTTAATTATAGTAATAACATTTTTAATTTTTAAATTAAATTTTTATTTTTTAAATTAATATTTTTATTAAATATAGTTTTCTTATATAAGAGAAATAAATTAATGAATATTTTTAGTCATATATTAGGATTTCCAAGAATAGGTTCTATGAGAGAATTAAAAATATCTCAAGAAAAATATTGGAATAATGAAATTAATAAAAAAAAATTGTTTGAAGAAGGTAAAAAAATATTAAAAAAAAATTGGCATATTCAAAAATCTAAAGGATTAGACTTCATTTCTATTGGGGATTTTTGTTGGTATGATCATGTTTTGCAAACTAGTATGATGATTGGAAATATACCAGAAAGACATAAAAATATTAATAATAGAACTATTGATATAGATACTTTATTTAAAGTTGCTAGAGGATCATCTTCTATTGGAGATTCTTCTGATGCTTCTGAGATGACTAAATGGTTTAATACTAATTATCATTATATAGTACCAGAATTTAAGAAAAATTCTTTTTTTAAATTTTCATGGAATCAAATAATAGAAGAAGTTGACTATGCTATAAATTTAGGATTTAAGCGAATAAAAGTTATTTTGTTAGGACCCATAAGTTATTTATGGTTGGGTAAAAAAGTAGATAATAATAATTTTAGTAGATTAGAACTTTTAGATAAAATTTTACCAATATATAAATATATTTTGTCAGAATTACGTAATAGAAATGTTGACTATGTTCAAATCGATGAGCCTATATTAGTTTTAGACTTAAAAAAAAAATGGCTAAATTCTTTTATATATTCATATAATTTTTTATATAATGAAAACAACAAAATTTTATTAACTACTTATTTTGGTAATATTAGTCATAACATAAATACTATAAAGAACATTCCTGTAAGTGGAATTCATATAGATTGTGTTAGTGAAAAATATAATATTAAAGATATAGAAAAAAAAATACCAGAAGATTGGATATTATCTTTGGGTGTTATAAATGGAAGGAATATATGGAAATCTAATTTAAAAAAAATATATAAAAAAATAAATTGTATTATTAAAAATAATATTAAGAGAAAAATATTTTTAGGAAGTTCTTGTTCATTAATTCACGTTCCAGTTGATTTTGATTTAGAAAAAAATCTTAAAAAAAAATTTAGTAATATTTTTTCTTTTGCTGTGCAAAAATGTGAAGAATTATCATTATTAACTAAATGTTTAAATAATTCAGACATAAATTTATTAAATAAAATTATAATATATGATAACAAAGTAAAAATAAATACAAAATTTAATTTAAATATTAAAAAAAAATGTTTATATAGAACAAGTTCTTATGATAAAAGATATATAAAACAAAAAGATAATTTAAAATTACCTATATTACCTATTACGACTATAGGATCATTTCCTCAAACAGAAATTTTAAGAAAAATTAGATTGAATTTTAAAAATAAAAAAATAGATAACGTTACTTATGATAATGCTATTAAAAAATATATTAAAAATGTAATTTTAGAACAAGAAAAGTTAGGTATAGATGTATTAGTTCATGGAGAACCAGAAAGAAATGACATGGTGGAATATTTTGGAGAAAATTTAGAAGGATTTGTTTTTACAGAATTTGGATGGGTTCAAAGTTACGGATCTAGATGTGTAAAACCTCCTATTATAATTAGTGATGTTTATAGAAAAAAACCTATTACATTAAGATGGATAAAATACGCTAAATCCAAAACTAATAAATTAGTTAAAGGAATGTTAACTGGGCCAATAACTATTTTATTGTGGTCTTTTTGTAGAGAAGATATATCAAAAAATATTATATCTAAACAAATTGCTATTTCTTTAAGAGATGAAGTAAAAGATTTAGAAAAATTAGGAATAAAAATAATTCAAATTGATGAGCCTGCTATTAGAGAAGGATTACCTCTAAGAAAAAAATTTAAAAAGGAATATTTATCTTGGGCTGTAGATGCATTTAAATTGTCTTCTTCTGTAGTAAAAGATGAAACACAAATTCATACACACATGTGTTATTCAGAATTTAGTGATATTATAGATGCTATAATAAAGTTAGATGCTGATGTAATTACTATAGAATCGTCTAAATCTAGTTTTAAAATTTTAAAATTTTTTGAAAAAAATAAGTATCCTAATAGTATAGGTCCTGGAATATATGATATTCATAATCCTAATATCCCTAGTAAAAGAGATTTAGAAATTAACATAAAAAAATGTATAAAAAAAATTAATATAAAAAATTTATGGATAAATCCAGATTGCGGATTAAAAACTAGAACGTGGAAAGAAACTAAACTGTCTTTAAAAAATATGGTTTTATCTGTTAAAAATATAAGAAATAAACTTTTAAAAAAATAAAATTTTATTTTTTTTAAAATATTGTTTACTATTAAAACTGAAGTTAAATGTTATGTTCAGTTTTAATAGTTTGTAATTTTAATTACAATTTAATTATATAATTATATATTATATTTTAGTATATTTTACTATAATATAATTTTGTATTACAATTTATGTTTTAATAATTTTTAATATTATGCATATTAATTATTAAAAATTTGTTTATTTAATTTATTTAATTTTTATTTTTTTTTCAAAAAAAATATTTTATTAAAATATATTTTTTTTTAAAAAATAAGAAGAACTATAATTTTTTATAATAATAGATTATCTTACAGCGTTTTTTAATGCTTTTCCTGAAACAAAAGAAGGAACTTTAGTGGCAGCTATTTTAATTTCTTCTCCTGTTTGTGGGTTTCTTCCTATTCTTTCAGATCTTTTATTGACCTTAAAAGTTCCGAATCCTACTATTTGAACTGTTTGTCCATTTTTTAAAGATTGAGTAATTATTTTTAATGTAGTTTCTAATGTATTTTTAGTTTGAGATTTAGTTAGAGAAGTTTTTTCTGCAATAGCATTAATTAATTGCGCTTTATTCATAAATGTTCCTTAATATTATTATATATTTATATAAAATTTATATTGTTTTGTAGAAAAAATTTCATTAATAATAATGTTATATTATGTTTTTATTTACATAACAAGTATTATTTTATATTATATACATAGTATATAAAATTTTAATAAGTGTTATTTATTGTGAATTTTATTAAGTTTTTGTTTAAATATATAAAATTTATATTTTTAATAAAAAATTTTATTAATAAATATTTTATTAATTTTATAAAAAATAAAATTTAAAAATTATATGTTATGTTTTTTGAAATAAAAATTTTATAAGTTAGAATTTAACATTTCTGATAAATTTGCTGAAGCTTCTTCTACTGTAGTTATATTTTTTTTATTTTCTTTATTTTTATTTTTTTCTTTTTCTCTGATTTTTAATCTTTTTTTGTGATAAGAATATCCAGTACCAGCAGGTATTAATCTTCCAACTATTACATTTTCTTTTAATCCTCTTAATTTATCTTTTTTACCAGCTATAGATGATTCTGTTAACACTCTAGTAGTTTCTTGAAATGACGCAGCGGAAATAAATGATTCTGTTGCTAAAGAAGCTTTAGTTATTCCTAAAAGATTTCTATTAAATGTAGCTATTTTTTTGTTTTTCTTTTTTAATTTTTTATTTTCTGAAATTATTTTTGAATATTCTACTTGCTCTTCATGTAAAAAATTAGAATCACCAGGATTTATAATAGTAGCTTTTCTTAGCATTTGCCTTACTATAACTTCTATATGTTTATCATTTATTTTTACTCCTTGTAATTTATATACTTCTTGTACTTCATTTATTATATATTTAGTAACAGGTATTACTCCTCTTAATCTCAATATGTCATGAGGAGATTCTGATCCATCTGAAATTATGTCACCTTTTTCTACTTTTTCTCCTTCAAATACATTTAATTGTCTCCATTTTGGTATCATTTCTTCATGTGTTTTTTTTTTATTTGTATGAGTTATTATTAATCGTCTTTTTCCTTTTGTTTCTTTCCCAAAAGATATTATTCCACTTATTTCTGCTAATATAGCTAATTCTTTAGATTTTCTAGCTTCAAATAAATCTGCGACTCTAGGTAATCCTCCAGTAATATCTTTAGTTACACTAGATTCTTGTGGTATTTTAGCTAAAACATCTCCTGATGATATTTTTTGATTGTTTTCAAATTGAATTATTGATTTTCCTGGTAAAAAATATTGTATAGGAATTTCTGAATTTGATGTTAATTTTTTGTTTCCTTTCTTATCAACAATTTTTATAGCAGGTCTTAGATCTTTTCCTAAATTTGTTCTTTCAGAAGTATCTAAAACTATTATTGAAGATAATCCTGTTAATTCATCAGTTTGTTTTATTATACTTTGTCCTTCTATCATTTCGGAAAATTTTATATATCCATCAACTTCAGATATTATAGGAATGGCATGGGGATCCCATTGTGCTGCTATTTCTCCGGAATTTATTTTTTCTTTATTTTTCTTTTTTAAGATAGCCCCATAAGGAATTTTATAATTTTCTTTTATTCTTCCATGTTCATCTATTATTCTTAATTTAACGTTTCTAGAAGTTATAATTACTTTTCCATCATTTCTAGTAACAGTTTTAGCATTATGTAATTTTATTATTCCTGAATTTTTTATTTGTATGTTAAATTCTGATGCTAATCTAGAAGCGGCTCCTCCTATATGAAATGTTCTCATAGTTAATTGAGTTCCAGGCTCTCCAATAGATTGTGCCGCGACAACTCCTATAGCTTCTCCCTTTTTTACTAGTTTTCCCCTAGACAAGTCTCTTCCATAGCATTTCGCGCATACACCAAAATTTGTTTCACAGTTTACAACTGTTCTAACATTTATTTTATTTATAGAATGTTCTTCTAATTTTTTGCAAAGTTTTTCATTTAATAAAGTATTTTTGTATATTAATATTTCTTTTGTTTCTGGTATTTTTATATCTTTTGAAACTACTCTTCCTAATACTTTGTCTTTTAAAAATTCTTTAATTTCTCCACTTTCTATTGTATCGAATATAGACATTCCATTATTAGTTTTGCAATCATCTTCAGTTATTACTAAATCTTGAGCAACATCTACTAATCTTCTAGTTAAATAACCAGAGTTTGCAGTTTTTAATGCAGTGTCTGCCAATCCTTTTCTGGCTCCATGTGTAGATATAAAATATTGTAAAACGTTTAATCCTTCTCTAAAATTTGCTATTATAGGGGTCTCTATTATAGATCCATCAGGTTTTGCCATTAGACCTCTCATTCCTGCTAGTTGTCTTATTTGCGCGGCAGATCCTCTTGCTCCTGAATCAGCCATAATAAAAATACTATTAAAAGAAATTTGATTTAATAATTTTCCATGTTTATTAAGTATTTTTTCAGTGGAAAGATTTTTCATCATAGCTTTGGAAACTTTTTCATTTGCATTAGCCCATATATCTATAACTTTATTATATCTTTCTCCCGCGGTAACTAATCCTGAATGAAATTGTTCTTGTATTTCTGATACTTCTATTTCAGCATCGTTTATAATTTCATATTTTTCTGTTGGTATAGTCATATCATCTATTCCTACAGAAGAGCCAGATTTAGCAGCGTAATAAAATCCTGTATACATAATTTGATCAGCAAAATTTACAGTTTTTTTCAATCCTAGTATTCTATAACAAGCATTTAACATTTCTGAGATGGATTTTTTTTCTAAAACTTTATTTATAATTTTAAAGGGCAATCCTTTTGGCACTATATTCCACAATATTGATCTTCCTATAGTAGTGTTTATTATATTAGTATTTTTTTTAAAAATATTTTCATTATTTTTTTTATATTCTGTAATTCTGACTTTTACTTTAGAGTGCAATGATACTAAATTGGAAAAATACATTCTTTCTGCTTCATCAGGGCCAGTTAAAATTAATCCTTCTCCTTTTGCATTTATTTTTTCTCTAGTCATATAGTATAAACCTAATACTACATCTTGAGATGGTACTATTATAGGCTCGCCATTTGCTGGAGATAGAACATTTTGTGTTGACATCATTAACAATGTAGCTTCTTTTTGTGCTTTTAATGTAAGAGGTATATGTACAGCCATTTGATCTCCATCAAAATCCGCATTATAAGCAGCACACACTAAAGGATGTAATTGAATAGCTTTTCCTTCTATTAAAATTGGTTGAAATGCTTGTATTCCTAATCTATGTAATGTAGGAGCTCTGTTTAATAATACTGGATGTTTTTTTATAACTTCATCTAGTATATCCCATACTATGGAGTCTTCTCTTTCTACCATTTTTTTGGCGGATTTTATAGTGTTTGCTAAACCCTTTGATTCTAATTTTCCATATATAAATGGTTTAAAAAGTTCTAAAGCCATTTTTTTAGGAAGCCCACATTGACTAAGTTTTAAATAAGGTCCTACAGTTATTACAGATCTTCCAGAATAATCTACTCTTTTTCCTAATAAATTTTGTCTAAATCTTCCTTGTTTTCCTTTTATCATATCAGCTAGTGATTTTAATGGTCTCTTGTTAGAACCAATGATTGCTCTACCCCTTCTGCCGTTATCTAATAATGCATCCACTGCTTCTTGTAACATTCTTTTTTCATTTCTAACTATTATATCTGGAGCTGAAAGATCCAATAATCTTTTTAGTCTATTATTTCTGTTTATAACTCTTCTATATAAATCATTTAAATCAGATGTAGCAAATCTTCCTCCATCTAATGGTACTAATGGTCTTAAGTCAGGCGGTAACACTGGTAAAACATTAAAAATCATCCATTCTGGTTTGTTATTTGATTGTATAAAAGAATCTATGAGTTTTATTCTTTTTGATATTTTTTTTCTTTTATTATCTGAATTAGTCTTTTTAAATTTTTTTCTTAAAAGTTTAGACATTTTTTTTAAATTTATATTTTTTAAAAGAATTTGTATTGCTTCAGCTCCCATTTTTGCTTTAAAACTTTCACCAAATTCTTCTATTAAATTTAAATATTGTTCTTCAGATAACACTTGATTATTTTTTAATTTTGTAGATCCGCTATCTAAAACTATATATGATTCAAAATATAAAACTCTTTCTATATCTTTTAATGGAAGATCTAATAATAATCCTATTCTTGATGGAAGAGATTTTAAAAACCAAATATGTGCTATAGGTGAGGCTAGTTCTATATGCCCCATTCTGTCTCTTCTTACTTTACTTTTTGTAACTTCTACTCCACATTTTTCACATATCACCCCTCTATATTTTAATCTTTTATATTTTCCACATAAACATTCGTAATCTTTTATAGGGCCAAAAATTTTTGCACAGAATAGACCTTCTCTTTCTGGTTTAAATGTTCTATAATTTATTGTTTCTGGTTTTTTTACTTCCCCAAATGACCATGATCTTATTATATCTGGAGATGAAAGTGAAATTTTTATAGAATCGAATTCTAGATTTTTAGTTTTTCCTTTTAAAAATTTTAGTAAATTTTTCAAAATTTTTTCTCTATAGATTAAATATATTAATATAAGTATTTTATAAAAAGTTATATGTTTATTTGTTTTCTAATTCTATATTTATTCCTAATGATCTTATTTCTTTTAAAAGCACATTAAATGATTCAGGCATTCCTGGGTTCATTTTATATGCTCCATCTACAATATTTTTGTACATTTTTGTTCTACCGCTAACATCATCTGATTTAACAGTTAGCATTTCTTGGAGAGTATGTGAGGCACCATACGCTTCTAAAGCCCATACTTCCATTTCTCCAAACCTTTGACCTCCAAATTGAGCTTTTCCACCTAATGGTTGTTGTGTTATTAAACTATATGATCCTGTTGATCTAGCATGCATTTTATCATCTACTAGATGATTTAATTTAAGCATGTACATATATCCTACAGTTACTAATCTTTCGAATTTTTCCCCTGTTTTACCATCAAACAATTCTATTTGCCCAGATGTTGGGCATCCAGCCAATTTGAGCATTTTTTTAATTTCATCTTCTTTAGCCCCATCAAAAACTGGTGTAGAAATAGGAACTCCTTTAGAAAAATTTTTAGCTAAAGTTAATATTTCTTCTTCTGAAAAATTTTGTATATCTATTTTTTGTGTAACGTTATTTCCTAAATCAAATATTTTTTTTATATATTTTTTAATATTTTTTGTTTTTTCTTTTTTGATTAACATTTTTTTAATTTTTTTTCCTATTCCTTTAGATGCCATACCAAGATGTGTTTCTAAAATTTGCCCTATATTCATTCTAGAAGGTACACCTAATGGATTTAAAACTATATCTACAGGTTTTCCAAATTTGTCATAAGGCATATCTTCTACTGGATTTATTTTAGATATAACTCCTTTATTACCATGCCTTCCAGCCATCTTATCTCCAGATTGTATATTTCTTTTAACTGCTAAATAAATTTTTACTATCTTTAATATACCTGGAGCTAAATCGTCTCCCTTTAAGAATTTTTTTTTATCTATTTTTATTTTTCTTTTTGTTTCTTTTTTTAGTTTTTTATATTGTTTTATTAAGAATTTTATTATTTTTTGTTTATTTTTGTCTATTTTTTTTTTAAACATTTTTTTTTTATATATTGTTAATATTTTTTCTTCCTTATATTTTTTTATATTTATAGTTTTATTAATTAGATTAAATATGTTTTTTTTAAAAATTTTAAATCTTTCTAATATTTTTTTTTTATTTTTTTTAAAATTCATTTTTTCTATTTCTTTTGTTCTTTTATCTTTTTTCACTCCATCTCTAGTAAAAATTTGTACATCTATTACAGTTCCTAGTGTTCCATTAGGAACTCTCAAGGAAGAATCTTTTACATCTGAAGCTTTTTCTCCAAAAATAGCTCTTAGTAATTTTTCTTCTGGTGTTAATTGTGTTTCTCCTTTAGGAGTTACTTTTCCTATTAAAATATCATTTTCTCTAACTTCAGCTCCTATATATGCTATTCCAGATTCATCTAGTTTAGACAATGCATGTTCACTAACATTAGGTATATCTGATGTAATTTCTTCAGGACCTAATTTAGTATCTCTTGCTATACAAGAAAGTTCTTGTATATGTATTGTTGTAAATCTGTTTTCTTTTAATACTTTTTCTGATATTAATATAGAATCTTCAAAGTTGTATCCGTTCCAAGGCATAAATGCTACTCTTAAATTTTGACCTAAAGCTAATTCTCCTAAATCTGTAGATGTTCCATCTGCTAAAACATCTCCTTTTAATATTTTTTCTCCTACTTTCACACAAGTAGTTTGATTTATACAAGTATTTTGATTTGATCTAGTATATTTTGTTAAATTATAAATATCTATTCCTAGATTATTTTTATTGTTAAATTTTTCATAATTTTTTATTATTATTTTAGATGCATCTACATATTTTACTATTCCATTTCTTTTAGCAATTACTGTCACTCCGGAATCTACAGCAACAGATCTTTCCATTCCAGTTCCTATTAATGGTTTTTCTGCTTTTAGTGTTGGGACAGCTTGTCTTTGCATATTAGCCCCCATAAGAGCTCTATTTGCGTCATCGTGTTCTAAAAATGGTATTAAAGATGCTCCAACTGAAACTATTTGTTGAGTAGACACATCCATATAGTTTATTTTATCTGGCGCAAATAATCCAGATTCTCCGTTATACCTGCATGTTATTAAATTATCTACAAATTCATTGTTTTTGTTTATATTAGTATTAGCTTGCGCAATTATAAATTGACATTCTTCTATTGCAGATAAATAATGAATTTTTTTAGTTATTTTTTTATTTATTACTTTTATGTAGGGAGTTTCTAGAAAACCATATTTATTAATTTTCGCATAAACTGATAATGAATTTATTAACCCTATATTTGGCCCTTCTGGGGTTTCTATAGGGCATACTCTTCCATAATGTGTTGGATGTACGTCTCTTACTTCAAATCCAGCTCTTTCTCTAGTTAATCCACCTACACCTAGAGCTGAAATTCTTCTTTTATGAGTAATTTCTGCTAATGGATTATTTTGATCCATAAATTGAGATAGCTGGCTAGATCCGAAGAATTCTTTTATAGATGCTGAAATTGGTTTTGCATTTACTATTTCTTGAGGTGTTAAAGATTCTAAATCATTTGATGATAGTCTTTCTTTTACTGATCGTTCTACTCTTACTAATCCTACTCTAAATTGATTTTCAACCATTTCACCAACTGATCTAATTCTTCTGTTTCCTAAATGATCTATATCATCTATATTTCCATATCCATTTCTTATGTTTATTAATTTTTTTATAACTTCTATTATATCTTTTTTTTCTAATGTTAATGGTCCATATATACTTTTCCTAGAAAGAGATTTATTTAATTTCATTCTTCCTACAACTGATAAATCATATCTATCTTCTGAGAAAAACAAGTTATTAAACAATTTTTTTGCCGCATCACGAGCTGGTGGCTCTCCTGGTCTCATCATTCTATATATTTCAATTAATGATTGAGTTTTATTTTTTGTAGTATCTATTTTTAAAGTATTTGAAATATATGGACCTTGGTCTAAATCATTTGTAAATATTGTTTTTATTGAAGAATATTTGGATTTAATTATTTTTTTTATAGTTTTTATAGATAATTCTGAATTTGCAGATATAATAATTTTATTATTGTTGTAATAATTGTCAGATACAATTTTTCCAATTAAATATTCTATTGGAACTTTTATTTCTTTTATTTTTTCTTTTTTTAATTTTTTAATGTTATTTATTGTTACTTTTTTTCCTTTTTTTACATATATTTTTTTTTTATGTATAATATCAAAATATGCTGTTTCTCCTCTTAATCTTTCAGGGTACAGTTTCATATAAAATTTATTTTTAACTATATTAAATTTATCTTTTTTAAAAAATATATTTAATATTTCTTCTTTTTTATAATTTAATGCTTTTAAAAATATACTAATTGGTAATTTTCTTCTTCTATCTATTCTTACGAATAAGTTATCTTTAGGATCAAATTCAAAGTCTATCCAGGATCCTCTATATGGTATAATTCGTGCATTATATAATATTTTTCCAGAAGAATGAGTTTTGCCTTTATCACTGTCAAAGAAGACTCCAGGACTTCTATGCAATTGAGATACTACTACTCTTTCAGTTCCATTTATCATAAAAGTTCCATTTTTTGTCATTAATGGTATATCTCCCATATATACTTCTTGTTCTTTAATGCTTTTTATTATTTTATTTTTTAACTCTTCTTTTTCATATATTATAAGTTTTAATTGAACTTTTAATGGAACGGAATATGTTAAACCTCTAGTGTTACATTCTTTCACATTAAAAGTTTTTTTTCCTAATTTATATTTTATATATTGTAACTCAGCACTGCAATTATAGTTTTTTATAGGAAAGACTGATTTAAAAGCAGATTCTAAACCATATAAATTTTTTTTGTCTTTTTTAATAAATTTTTTAAAAGAATTTATTTGAATGGATAGTAGATATGGTATATCTAAACTTTTAGATCTTTTACTAAAATTTTTTCTAATTCTTTTTTTTTCAGTATAAGAGTAAACCATTTTTTTTCTCTTGATTATATAAAAAAAATAAAATTTTTTATTTATTTTTTTGGATTTTATCTAGAAAATTTTATATTTTTCTTTATTATTAAAACAAATTTATAATACTGGTGATTTCTAAAATCACCAGTTAATTTATTTTTACTTAGATTACTAATAGATGTAAAATTATTTTATTTCTACTATAGCACCGGATTTTTCTAATGTTTCTTTTAATATTTCTGATTCTTTTTTGTCAATTTTTTCTTTTATTATTACAGGAGCTGATTCTACTAAATCTTTTGATTCTTTTAACCCTAATCCAGTAATACTTCTTATTGATTTTATTACTGATATTTTATTAGGCCCTACAGATTGTAAAAATATACTGAATTCTGTTTTTTCTTTTTCTTCTAATTTGTCGTTAGTTTTAGTATTGTTAGATAAGTCTTTAGAAGATATATTAAATTTTTTTTCCATAATGGAAATCAATTTTAATACATCTTTTACAGACATTTTTTCTATTTCTTTAACTATTTCGTTTTTACTAATTGACATAAATATTCCTAATTTTAATATTTTATTTTATAAATTATTTTTTAATTTTATTTTTTTATTTTTTACAACGTTTATTATTTTTAATATTCTTATTATGCATATTTCTTTTAAAAAATTAATTAAGATTATTATTGATTCTTTATATGTTGGCATAATAGATAATGCTAATATTTCTTTTCTAGATATGATTTTTCCTTCAAAAACTCCAATTAATGCTTTAAAATTAGGATTTTTTTTTTCGAATCTATTTAGTAATCTAGCAGCATTACCAGGGTGATTTATAGAATATGCTATTAAAATAGGTCCATTAATATTTTTGCCTAAACATTCTAAATTAGTTTTTTTTATAGATATTTTTAACAATGTATTTTTAACTATTTTTATTATTACTTTTTCTTTTTTAGATTTTTTTCTTAAATCGTTTATTTCATTAGCTTTTATTCCAATAAAATTTATTATAATAGCTGATTGTGCTATTTTTGAATATTTTCGTATTTTTTTTACAATATATTTTTTTTTTTTAATATTTAATATCATTTGAACTCTATTCCTAAAATTTTTTAGAATATTTATTAAAATAGTCTTTATCTTAAAATTTTTAATTATTTAGTTCATATTAACTATATTTTTTAAATCAATCATATAACATTAATTTATTTTATATTTTTATAAATTTGTAATAATATAAGCTTTTTATTTTTTATATTTATTTAGGAAATAATTAGATATTAGATTTAATTGTTTTTTTTGAAAAGTTAAAATAAAATATTTATATATTTAATTCAGAGTGATTTATAGGTATGGATCCACCCATAGTTGTAGAAAAATAAATTTTTTTAAAAAATTCACCTTTTATTTTGGTAGGTTTTGATTTTTTTAATGATTCTATCAATGATATAAAATTTTCTTCAATTTGTTTGTTAGTAAAATATATTTTTCCTATAGAAGAATGTATGATTCCATTTTTATCGTTTTTATAGCTTATTTGTTTTCCATTTTTTATTTTTTTAATAGATTTATATATATTGTTTGTTATTGTTCCAAGTTTAGAATTAGGCATAAGACCTCTAGGACCTAGTATATGGCCTAATTTTCCAACTATTTTCATAGTATCAGGAGATGATATTACTACATCAATTTCTTTTATCTTTTTTTTAATATTTTTTATTTCTTCTGACCAGATAATATCTGCTTTAGCTTTTTTTGCCATTTCAATATTTTTACCTTGAGTAAAAACTAATATTTTTACTTTTTTACCTAGCCCATTTGGTAAAAATGCAGTACTTATTATATTTTGTTCATTTTTTTTAGTGTCTATATTTAAATTTATTGCAACATCTATGCTTTCTTTAAACTTTACTTTAGTAAATTTTTTTAGTATTTCTATTGCTTCATTTATATTATATTTTTTTTTTTTTATATTTTCTCTTATATTTTTCATTCTTTTGCTATTTTTCATATTTATTCTTCTATTGTTAAACCCATAGATTTTGCAGTTCCTTCTATAGAACGAGCGATTTTTTTTATATCAGTACTATTCATGTCATTAATTTTTATTTTTGATATTTCATATATTTGTTTTTTAGTAATTTTTCCTATTTTTTCTGTTTTATTTTTTCCAGATCCTTTTTTAATTTTTGAAAGTTTTTTTAACAATATAGATGCAGGTGGAGTTTTTGTTATAAAAGTAAAACTTTTATCAGCAAAAATAGAAATTACGACTGGAATAGGTAAATTTTTTTCTAAATTTTTAGTTTTTTCATTAAATTTTTTACAAAATTCCATTATATTTATTCCTTTTTGCCCTAAAGCAGGACCTACTGGGGGGCTTGGATTAGCCATACCTGATGGTACTTGTAATTTTATATAACTTTGGGCTTTTTTGAACATAATTTATTTCCTTTAAGATTTTATATTTTTTCTATTTGTGAAAAGTTTAATTCTACAGGAGTTGATCTTCCGAATATAGACACTGATACTGTTAGTCTATTTTTATCATAATCTACATTTTCTACTGTTCCATTAAAATCTGAGAAAGGGCCATGCTTTATTCTTATTATTTCACCTGGCTCAAACAATATTTTTGGTCTAGGTTTATTTTCTATTTTTTTTAACTTGTTTATTATACATTTTACATCTTTATCATTTATTGGTGTAGGTTTGTCTGGAGATCCTCCTATAAATCCTAATACTTTTGGGACATTTCTTATTATGTGCCAACTTTCATCATTCATTTCCATTTTTATTAAAATATATCCAGGAAAAAATTTGTTATCACTTTTTTTTTTTTTCCATTTTTTATTTCTATTACTTCTTCTGTAGGGATCATTATTTTTTCGAACATATTTTGCACATTGTTCATTTTAATATGCTTTTTTATTAAATCTGCTACTTTATTTTCAAATCCAGAAAAAGATTGTATTACATACCATTTTTTTTTGTTCATTTCATAATCTCATGGTTATAATATTTGATATTGCATAAAATAATAAATTATCTATTATCCATAAAATAATTGATATTATAGTGGATACTAAAATTATAGTAATTGAAATATAAAATATTTCTATTTTTTTAGGCCATTCTATTTTTTTTAATTCTATAGATATTTCTTTTATAAATTTTAAAAAATTAGTACCATATTTAGTATATTTTATTAATAATAACAATGTTAATGATAAAGATATTAATGATATAATTTGTTTTACAATATTATTTTTTTTAAAAAAGTTAAAAAATAATAAAATTTCTATAATTAAAAAAAACAATATTATTAAATATTTAATATTTTTATTAAATTTTATTTTTTTTTTTTTTCATAATGTTTGTATTTTTTTAAACATTAATAAAATTAAATTAATTTAATTTTTTTTATTTAATTTTATTAAAAATAACAAATTTTTTTTTGTAAAGTATTTTTTTTTAAAAAAAGTAATATTTTTATATTTAAAATATTTTTAATAAAATTTTTTTTCATATAATATAAAAATTTTTTAGCAGGCAGCGGGAATCGAACCCGCATTATTAACTTGGAAGGCTAAAGTAATAACCATTATACTATGCCTGCAAAATAAATTTAAATAAATTATAATGGTGGGAGAAGGATTCGAACCTTCGAAGTCTATGACGGCAGATTTACAGTCTGCTCCCTTTAACCACTCGGGAATCCCACCTGTATATTTTTATAGTATAAATTTATTTTTTGCCGGCTACCGGAATTGAACTGGTGACCTACTGATTACAAATCAGTTGCTCTACCTGCTGAGCTAAGCCGGCTTAATTATTATATAAAATAATTGTATGAATATATTTTATAATTATATTTTTTTTTTTATTAAATGTAAAGATATAATTTTTTGTTAGAATGAAATAATTTTTTGAGTATACTAATTTAAATATATATATTTAATTTACACGAGTTTATATATTAATTTATATTAGTTTTATTTACATATTTTTTTTATAATTTTAATTATAAAATTATTTTTATGTTTTTTTTATGATATTATTAATTTAAAATATTTTAGAGATATAAATATGAAAAATTATAATAATAGTTTAGAGAAAATATATGAAACTTATAGCAATTGTAAAGATAAAATAAATATTTCTTTTGAAATGTTTCCTCCTAATAATAATTTTGTAAAAAAAAAATTTAAAAAAAGCTTTAAAAAGTTATCTGAAATGAATCCAGATTTTTTTTCTATTACTTGCAGTGAAAATTCCGGTGGAAATAAAAATACATTTTCTTTTATTAAAAATATTAAAAAAAATACAAAAATAGATATTATTCCTCATTTAACTTGTGTTGGATATAATAAAAGTGATATAAAAAAAATTGCAGAAGATTATTGGAGAATAGGGGTAAAAAAAATATTAGCTCTAAGGGGAGATTATAATTTTAAAAAATCTAAAAATGTTTTTTTTTATGCTTCGGACTTAATTTATGAGTTAAAGAAAATAAAGAATTTTAATATTTTAGTAGCTGCTTATCCAGAAGTCCATCCAGAGTCCAAAAATGCTTTAGAGGATCTAATGTTCTTAAAAAGAAAATTTGACAATGGAGCTGATAAAGCGATCACTCAATTTTTTTTCGATACTGATAAATATTTAAAATTTAGAGATAAATGTTTTTCCGTAGGAATTGATAAAGAAGTTATTCCAGGAATATTGCCTGTATATAATTTATCTCAATTAAAAAAATTTTCCAATATGACTAATGTAAAGATACCGAAATGGATATATTATATTTTTAATTCTTTAGAAAACAATACTAATGTTTACAAAATAATTAGTAGTGCTGTAATATTAAATATTGTAAATAAATTATTTTTAGAAGGAATAAGGGCTTTTCATTTTTACACTTTAAATCGTTCAGATATAGTTTATTCTATAAGTCATTTGTTAAGGATATAAATTGTAAATTTTTTATATATTTATATGAATTTTTATGTAAAATAAAATTTTTTATATGCTATATTATTAAATATAAATTTTATTTTGTTAAATTTGTTTTATTTTATTTTTATAATTTTAAATTTTTTTTTAGAAAAAGATATTATGAAAAATAAAAATATTAAAAAAGTAGTTTTGGCTTATTCAGGCGGTTTAGATACTTCAGCAATAATTCCTTGGATAAAAGAGAATTATAATTCTGAAGTTGTAGCTTTTGTAGCTAATATTGGTCAATCTAAAGAAGATTTATATAATATAAAAGAACGAGCTATTAATTCTGGTGCCACAAAATGTTATGTTAAAGATTTAAGAAAAAAATTTATAAAATTCTACATATATCCATTACTTCAATCTATGTCCCTATATGAATCTAATTATCTTTTAGGCACTGCAATAGCTAGACCTATTATTGCTAAAGAGCAAGTTAAATTAGCTATTAAAATAAATGCTGATGCTTTATGTCATGGATCTACTGGTAAAGGAAATGATCAAATTAGATTTGAAAGTGCATATATATCTTTAGCTCCTAAATTAAAAATTATTTCTCCATGGAGAGAATGGAAATTTAAGTCTAGAATAGATTTATTAAAGTATTTAAAATTAAACAATATATCTACTATTTATAATAAAAAAAAAATTTATAGTAAAGACGAAAATATATTTCATGTATCTACAGAGGGTGGAATTTTAGAAAATATATGGAATTCTTCAGAAAAAAAAAAAATATGGTCTTTAACTAAAGATCCATTATGTTCTAATAAAAAACCTAAATATATAAAGATACAATTTAAAAATGGATATATAAAAAAAATAAATAATAAAAATATTTCATTATTAAGAAGTTTAAAAAAACTTAATAAATTAGGTTCCGAACATGGTATAGGAAGAATAGATATTATAGAAAATAGATTAATTGGAATAAAATCTAGAGGATGTTATGAAACTCCAGGAGGTACTATAATTTCAAAAGCTATTCAAGCTATAGATCAGTTAGTATTAGACAGAGATTGTACTAAATGGAAAAATAATGTAGGAGTAGAGTTTTCTTATGTAATATATGATGGTAAATGGTTTACTCCGTTAAGAAGAGTTTTGCAACAGTCTATAACTTTTTTTTCTAAATTAATAAATGGTACAGTTATTTTAAGATTATACAAAGGAAATATAACAATATTACAAAGAAAATCTAAAAATTCTTTATATTCTAAAAAATTTTGTACTTTTAATAATAGCAATTTTTCTTATAAACATAGTTATGCTGAAGGTTTTATAAAATTATCTACTATGTCATCTTTAATAAGAGCAATTAAGAAATTAAAGTAGTTTGATTATACTTTTTATTTTTTGAAAAAATAAAAAGTATAAAAATATAAATTTATTATAATATTTCGTTAAAACTTAAATAGGAATTTTTATGTTTTTATGGGGTGGAAGATTTAAAAAAAAATCTAATAAAGATTTTTTAAATTTTAACAAATCTATAAATTTTGATTATATGCTTGCTAAGCAAGACATATCAGCTTCTATAGCTTGGTCTAAATCTTTACTTCTATCTAACTTAATAAGTAAAAAAGAGCAAAAAATTATAGAAAATTGTTTGAAAAATATAAAAAAATATATAAAAATAAATTTAAAAAAAGTTTTAAAATCTAATTGTGAAGATATCCATACTTGGATAGAAAAAAAACTTATTAAAGAAATTGGGGACTTGGGAAAAAAATTACATACTGGAAGAAGTAGAAATGAACAAACCACTACGAATTTAAAAATGTGGTGTAAATATTATATTAAGAAATTGTTGTATTCATTAAAAAATCTTAAATTAGAATTTTTAAATTTATCAAAAAAATATATTAATATTGTTATGCCTGGATATACTCATTTGCAAATAGCTCAACCTATAGTTTTTTCGCATTGGTGTTTAGCTTATTATGAAATGTTAAAAAGAGATGAAAATAGATTAAATTATATTTTAAAAAGATTAGATTTTTGCCCATTAGGTTCTGGAGCGATTTCCGGAGTTTCCCATTATATAAATAGAATTAAATTAGCTAATGATATTAATTTTAAAAATATAACTAAGAATAGTATAGATAGTGTTTCAGATAGAGATTATGTTATAGAAATGATATCTTGTGCTTCTATTGGAATGATGCATTTATCTAGATTATCTGAAGATTTAATTTTTTTTAATACTTCCGAAGCAGATTTTATAGAACTTTCAGATAAAATAACATCAGGATCTTCTTTAATGCCACAAAAAAAAAATCCTGATATATTAGAGTTAATAAGAGGTAAATGTGGAAGAGTATATGGATCATTAATTAATATATTAGTAGTTTTAAAAGGAATTCCAATGTCATATAATAAAGATATGCAAGAAGATAAAGAGTGTTTGTTTGATTCTATGATAACTTGGAATAATTGCATTAAAATGTCTACTTTAGTTATTAAAAATATTACCTTAAATAGATCAAATTGTTTTAATGCAGTGAAAAACAGTTTTTCTAATTCTACAGAATTAGTAGATTATTTAGTTCATAAAGGTGTGTGTTTTAGAGATGCGCATAAAATTGTAGGAAAAATAGTTTTAAAATTAATTAAAGAACATAAATATTTACATGATATTAAAATATTAGATTTAAAGAAGTATAATAATTTGTTTGAAGAAGATGTTTATAAATATATTTCTATAGAAAAAACTTTAGAAAGAAAAAATTCAATTGGAGGGACTTCTAAAAAACAAATTTTAGAATATATAAAATTAGAACAAAAAAAAATATAATTTTTTTATTAAAACATTTTAATAATTTTATTTTAATTATATTAATAAATATTTTTGTTTAAAATTTTGTTATTTGAATAGAGTTATATTCATTTTTTATATAAAGCTTCCTATTTTTTAACTTGGAAGCTTCATTTAATAATAATGTTTTAAAAAAGTTTAAAAAATTTGTTTTTTAATTATCTAAAAAACTTTTTAATATTTCGGATCTACTAGGATGTCTTAATTTTCTTAGCGCTTTAGCTTCTATTTGTCTTATTCTTTCTCTAGTTACATCGAATTGTTTTCCAACTTCTTCTAATGTATGATCAGTATTCATATCTATTCCAAATCTCATTCTTAACACTTTAGCTTCTCTAGCTGTTAATCCTGATAATACTAAATTAGTAGCATTTTTTAAACTTTCTGAAGTTGCTGATTCTAGTGGTAATTTTAAATTAGTATCTTCTATAAAATCTCCTAAATGTGATTCTTCATCATCTCCTATAGGTGTTTCCATAGATATTGGTTCTTTGGCTATTTTTAAAACTTTTCTTATTTTGTCTTCAGGTATTGACATTTTAATAGATAATTCTTCTGGAGTTGGCTCTCTTCCTACTTCTTGTAATATTTGTCTAGATATTCTATTTAATTTATTTATTGTTTCTATCATATGTACTGGAATTCTGATAGTTCTAGCTTGGTCTGCTATAGATCTCGTAATAGCTTGTCTTATCCACCATGTGGCATATGTTGAAAATTTATATCCTCTTCTATATTCAAATTTATCAACAGCTTTCATTAGTCCTATGTTTCCTTCTTGTATTAAATCCAAAAATTGTAATCCTCTATTAGTATATTTTTTAGCTATAGAAATTACTAGTCTTAAATTAGCTTCTACCATTTCTTGTTTTGCTCTTTCAGCTTGTTTTTCTCCACAAAATATTTTTTTACTAATATTTTTTACTTGATATATAGATAGTCCTGTTTTTTTTTCTATACTCATTAATTTTTTTATAAATACATATATTTCTTCTTTATATTTATATAACTTTTTAGACCATTTTTTATTCATTTTTATTGCATATTTTATCCATTTTAAATTTGAGTTTTTATTTTTTAAAAGTGTTTTAAGAGTTTTTTTTGGTATTTTACATTTTTTAATACAAACATTTATAATAATTTTTTCATGCATTAATATTCTTTTTATAATATTTTTTACGTTGTTTACTAAATATTTAAATTGTTTAGGAGTTAGTCTAAATTGATTAAATATTTTTGCTAATTTTTTTATTTCTATAAAATATTGTTTTTTCTTATTTTTCTTATTTTTTATTGTTTTTTTATATTGTTTTTTTAATTGATTAAATTTTTTTTTTGCTAATTTTAAATCTATAATATTTTCTTCATTATCATTTATTATATTCTTGTTAATAAATTCTATTTTATTATTTTTTATAAATTCTGATTCTATTATATTTATAGATAATGGTATTTTTTCTTTATTAGTATAATTTTTATTATCTATAAATCCAGTGATTATGTCTGATAATTTTATTTTTTTAGATTTTACTTTTTCATATTGATTTAAAAAATAATTTATAGATTTAGGATATTCAACTACAGTAGATTGAATTTTATTTATTCCATTTTCTATTCTTTTAGCTATTTCTATTTCTCCTTTTCTATTCAATAGTTCTATAGTTCCCATTTCTCTCATATACATTCTTACTGGATCTGTTGTTTTTCCTAAATCTGATTCTGTGCTTGATATTGCTTGTGATGCTTCTTCGACAATATCATCCTCATTTGTATTGTTATTTTCTGATAATATTATACTTTCTGAATTTTGTGATTTGGATAATACATGTATACCCATTTCATTAATTATTTTTATTATGTTTTCTATTTTATTAGTATCTAATATAGAAGATGGTAAATGATCGTTTATTTCTTCATAAGTTAAATATCCTTTTTCTTTTCCATGATCAATAAGAAGTTTTAATTTATATTTTTTATTTTTCTCCATAGTATGTTCCAAACTTTAAAATAATAATTAGTTAAAATAATGTAAATGTATAAATTTTTTATTTTTCTTATCCATTATTTTTTCATTTTTTAAATAAAACTTTATTTATTTTCCATAATTTAATTTTTTCTTTTTTGCTTAAACCGTTAGATCTTTCTTTAGCTATTAAATGATCTTGTAATGCTTCTAAATCTTTTTGTAATATATTATGTATAGAGTCCAAAAAAACATTTTTTATTTTTTTTTTAGATATCATATGATTCCAGATAGCTATTTTTTTCATTATATAATATTTTTTAGAATTTCGATATAATTCTATAATTTGTCCAGTTTTTATATTTTTATGTAGTTCACATATTTTTTTTATTTTTAGAAATAGATTTAATCCTTTTATTTTATATTTATGTAAATTTTCTATTTTTTTTGGTATTATTTTGTATAAATGTGGATTTTGTATAAGTAATCCTATTAATATTCTTATGGTATTATATTTTATATCGTATTTATATTTTTTTTTTTTACTTTTTTTTTCAAAAAAAAATTGTTAAATTTATATATGTCTAGTATTCCTAATTTATTTTTTAATTTTTTTTTTAAAAATGTTTTTATCATTTTACCTGGAATTTTTTCTATCATTTTTATGATCACATTACTAAATTTACTTTTTTCCTCAGGAATTAATAAATTTACATTTTTAATTAGTTTTTCAAATAAAAATTCTGACATAGGAAGCGCTTTTTTAATTCTCATTTTAAATTTTTTTCTACCTTCTTTTTGAATAATACTATCCGGATCTTCTCCTTTTGGCAAAAATATAAATTTTAATATTTTATTATCGTATATACAAGGTAAGGAAATTTCTAAAGTTTTCCATGCTGCTTTTTTTCCTGCTATATCTCCATCATAACAATATATTAAAGTATCAGAGATTCTAAATAATTTTTTTATAGTATTTTGATTTATAGAAGTTCCTAAAGTAGATACAGTATATTTTATATAATTTTGATGTAGTTTAATTACATCAAAGTATCCTTCTACTATTATTATTTTTTTAATTTTTTTGTTGTATTTATATAATTCATATAATCCATATAAATTGTTTCGTTTTTGAAATATTTTTGTTTCTGGTGAATTTATATATTTAGGAAATTGTATTGAAGTAGATCTTCCTCCAAATCCGTTTATTTTTCCATTAATATTTTTTATAGGAAACATTATTCTATTAATAAATCTATTACATAATATATTTTTTTTGTTTTTGTATAATATTCCTGATTCTATAAGTTTTTTTTTATATTTTTTGTCATTATATATATTTTTTTTATATTTTTTAATAATATTGCAAGAATATCCTAAAGAAAATATTTTTATGCTTTTTTCGTTTATTCCTCTGTTAAATAAATATTTTTTTATATTTTTATTTTTTTCTTTTAAAATATTTTTTTTGTATTTTTTTAGAACTTTATGTAATATTTTATGTAATTCGTTTTTTTGATTATTTTCTTTTTCATAATTTTTATTTTTTTCATATGGTATTTTCATTCCGTTTAATTCAGATAATTCTTTTATACTTTCTATAAAGTTTATTTTTTCATAATTCATTAAGAAATCAATCGCGTTTCCATGTACGTGACATCCGAAACAATAATAGAACTGTTTTTCATAACTTATTGAAAATGATGGAGTTTTTTCATTATGAAAGGGGCATAATGAATAATAGTTTTTTCCTATTTTTTTAACTTTCATTTTTGAATTTATTATTTCTACAATATTTGTATTATGAAGTAGTTCATTAATAAAATTTTTTGGTATTTTTTCTAACATTTTTTTACACTGAGTTATTTGACCGACTTTGAATAAATCGGTCAATTTTTATTAAATTTTAATGCTTTTGTTAATACATTCTAACTCTTTTAAAACTTTCTCTATTTATTTTTTTTGCTAATCTTTTTATTGCTGAAGCTTTAGCTCTTTTTCTAATTGTTGTAGGTTTTTCATAAAATTCTCTTTTACGCATTTCTGATAATATTCCGGCTTTTTCACATGCTCTTTTAAATCTTCTTAAAGCTATATCAAATGGTTCATTTTCTCTTATTTTAATTATTGGCATAAAATTTATATTACCTTAATTTTACATATTTATAATAAGTTTGTTAAAAATATTTGTAAATTTATATTTATAAGTATATATTATAAAATATATATTTTATATTTTTTAAAAATAATATTTTAATAATTTTTTATATGCAAATATTAGGTATAGAAACTTCATGTGATGATACTAGTATTGCAATATATGATGAATATTGCGGACTAATATTTTGTAATACAATCAATCAATCTAATGTTCATTCTGTTTATGGCGGTGTAGTTCCAGAAATAGCTGCTAGATTACATTTAAAAAATATTTTTTTAATACTAGATGATTTATTAAATAAACAAAAAATTTTGAAAAAAAATATTAAAGCGATAGCTTATACTATTGGTCCTGGTTTATCTGGTTCTTTGTTAGTTGGCGCTACTGTTGCAAATTCTTTAGCATATTATTGGAATATACCTATAATATTTATTAATCATATGGAAGCTCATTTATTTTCATATATGTTAAAAGAAAAAAAGTTTTTGTTTCCTAGTTTTCCATTATTAGCATTGCTTGTTTCCGGCGGTCATACTCAAATTGTAATGGCTAAGTCACTAGGAAAATATTTTATATTGGGTGATTGTTTAGATGATTCAGCAGGTGAAGTTATTGATAAAATTGCTAAAATGTTAGGATTATCATATCCAGGAGGTGAAGAATTATCTATATTAGCTAAATCAGGAAAATCTGGAGTTTTTTCTTTTCCCAAACCTATGATATATGGAAATAATTTTAATTTTAGTTTTTCTGGATTAAAAACTCATGTAAGTAGAGTTATTACAAAAAATTGTATGAACTATCAAAATAAAGCTAATGTTGCTAGAGAGTTAGAAGAAACTATTATTAATATATTAGTTATTAAATGTTTTAAAGCATTAAAATTTACTGGTATTAAAAAATTAGTTGTTTCTGGTGGTGTTAGTGCAAATGTTTTATTGCGTAATAGAATAAGAAATATGTCAAAAAAAATTAATAATTGTATAGTTTATTATACTGACAAAAGATTCTGTACTGATAATGGAGCTATGATAGCATATTTAGGTATGTTATATTTTAAAAATAATTTTTATTCTAATCATAAAATATTTTTTTCACCTAAACTTTCTATTTGCAAAAATGTTTATTGTTAAAATTAGTTTATTATTTCAAAAAAAATGTTTTTTAACATTCCACTTAAATATTTAAATATAATGTTTTTTAATATATTTTATATTTAAAATAATAGAATATATTATTAAATAATTAAACATTTTAATATTTATTTAAAATTTCTATATATTTTTTATTATATTATTATGTTTGTTTAATTTTTATATTAAATTATAATAATATTTGTTTTTATAATTTTTATATTATATTTATTTTTTCATTTTTATATTTTTTTTTAATTTTTTATTAAAAATTATATTTTACAAATTAATATTTTTAATATTTTTTATTTTTTAAAATAATTTTATTAATTAAATTTTTTATTATTTAATATTTAAATTTGTATTTCATTTAATATATATTTTTTATTTTAAAAAAATTTGATGTTCTTAAAAATTTTATAATATTATTGTTCTATAAATATAAAATAATTATAAAACTTTTATATAAATTTTTACTTATATTTTTTTTTGGATAGTTTATGAAAAAATATTTAGTTGGAGGAGCCGTTAGAAACGGTATTTTAGGATTGCCTATTAAAGACAGAGATTGGGTTATAACAGGATCTAATCCTAAAATTTTAATTTCAAAAAAATATAAACAAGTTGGAAAAAAATTTCCTGTTTTTTTACATCCAGTTACACATGAAGAATATGCTTTAGCTAGAACAGAAAAGAAAAATGGCACAGGATATAAAGGATTTAAAGTAAATTATTCTTCAAAAATTACTTTAGAAGAAGATTTAATAAGAAGAGATATTACAATAAATGCTATAGCTAAAGATAAAAATGGAACATATTTTGATCCTTATAATGGTTTAAAAGATATTAAAAAAAGAATAATAAGACATATATCTTCTTCTTTTTCAGATGATCCACTAAGAGTTTTAAGAGTAGCTAGATTTGCTGCATTATTATTTCATTTAGGATTTAGAATAAATAAAAAAACACTTATATTAATGTCTAGTAATTTTTTAAGAAGTGAAATATTAAATTTAGAAAAAGAAAGAGTGTGGCAAGAAACAGAAAAAGCATTTAAAACTTTTAACCCGCATATATATTTTCAAGTATTATTTGATTGTAAAACAATATATATAATTTTTCCAGAAATATATAATTTATTGAAATTAAACGAAAAATTTTGTACTTTAAATGATATTAATTTTACTAAACAAAAAGTTTTTCAAGGATTAGCATTTATATCTAAATATACTAAAAAAATTGACATTAGGATATCTTTTTTTATACAATTATTCGATTTAAACTTTAATATATTCATTTCAAATAATTTAAGAATATGTTTTTTGAAATTTTTTAAAAAATATGTTTTAAGTATGTTTGTTAGAATTAATGTTCCAAATAAAATTAAAAATTTATCTATACTATTTATAAAAAATAAATATTTTTTAATTAATATTAATGTTAAGTCTTCACATGAAATAGTATTATTTTTAAATAAAATAAATGCGTGGAGAAATCCTAATATAATAAATAAATTATCTTTTTTAGTAGATTTTTATATAAAATTTTTAAACATTTTTTTTTATAAAAAAAAATATAATAATTTTTATCCAGGTAATTATTTAAAAAAAGTTTTTAAATTAACTAAAATAATATCTTTTAGTTCTATTTCCAAAAATGTAAAAAATGGTATAGAAATACAAAATAAAATAAATGAGTTAAAGAAAATTGCTATAGAAAATTGGAGAAATTCATTGATAAAATAATATATAATATATGTTTTGTATTTTTTTTTTATAATATTTAATATATATTATGTTATAATTTTATATATGTTATTAATTAAAATTTTTATAATAAAATTAAATTTAAATTTAAATTTAATTTTTTATAGAAATTTTAGTTATATTTTTTTTAAAAATAGATTTTTTAATTAAATATTATTTTATTAATTTTTTTTAAGATATTTTTATATATTTTATAAACATATTTTATTTAATTAAATGTTATAAATTGTTTTAAAACATTTTTCTATTTTTTTTTAAAAAAATTTATATGTTTTAAACGGCACTTTAGTGCCGTTTTTTTAATTTTCTAAAATCATTATTACAGTTTTTCCAGAAACAATTTTTCCTGACATTTTTTTTATCTTTTTTATTTTTTCCATATTAGATATTACTACAGGAGTTATTACGGATTTTGCATTTTTTTTTAACATAGGTAAGTCAAATGTTATTATTAAATCTCCTATTTTTACTTCTTGATTTTCTCTAGCAAATTTTTCAAAACCCTTTCCTTTTAACTTTATAGTATCTATTCCAAAGTGAACAAATAGTTCTATTCCTTCGTCTGATTTTATTGAAAACGCATGTAAAGTGTTAAATATTTTACTTATTTTTCCATTTACAGGAGATACTATACTATTTCCTGATGGTTGTATTGCTATTCCATCTCCTACTATTTTATCTGAAAATACTGTATCTGGTACTTTTTCAATATCTATTATTTCTCCAGATAAAGGAGCATAAATTTCTATTTTATTATTTTTATAATGGTTTTTATTTCCAAATATATTAGAAAAAATACCCATTTATTTCTCCTAAATATTAATATTAATTAATATATTTTGTTATTTTTTAAAATAAAAAAAAAATTGTTACAATATATTTTTTACTATTTTTTTAGCATTTTTTAAATTACTTTTTCTAATTATTTTTTTTATTATTGGTATTGATGGAGAGTTCATACTTAATTCATCTATGCCTATTCCTATTAAAAATTGTGTAGCATGTTTGTTGCTAGCTAGTTCTCCACAAAGTCCAACCCATTTTCCATTAGAATGAGCAGCTTTTACTATTTTTTTTATTAATTTAATTACTGCTGGATGCATAGGATTATATAAATGAGAAACTAAATCATTTCCTCTATCTACAGCTAAAGTGTATTGAGTTAAATCATTACTTCCAATACTAAAAAAATCTACTTCTTTTGCTAATTCATTAGATATTAATGCAGCAGCTGGCGTCTCTATCATTACTCCTATTTTTATATTTTTATTAAAATTTATATTTTCTTTTTTTAGAGATATTTTAACTTTTTTTACTTCTTTTTTTAAAAAACGTATTTCTTGTAGTGATATTATCATTGGAAACATAATTTTTAATTGTCCAAAATATGAAGCTCTTAATATTGCTTTTAACTGTGTTCTTAAAATATCTTTTCTTTTCATTAATATTCTTATTGCTCTATATCCTAAAAATGGATTATCTTCTCTAGGAAGTTTCATATACTTACAATCTTTATCCCCTCCTATGTCTAAAGTTCTAATTATAACTTCTTTATTTTTCATTTTTTTAGCAATTTTTTTGTATGATTCGAATTGTTCATTTTCAGTGGGAAAATTGTTTCTGTTCATAAATAAAAATTCTGTTCTATATAATCCTATTAGTTCAGCTCCATTTTTTTTTGCTATTTTTATATCATTAGTATTACTTATATTTGCTCCTATTTTTATTACTTTTCCATCTATAGTTCTTGCTTTAAGATTTTTTAAAAACTTTAATTTATTTATTTTTTTTAAAAATTTTTTTTTTATTTTTTTTTTATTTTTTATTATATTTTCTTTGGGATTTACATATATTTCATTGTTTATACTATCTAAAATTATATAATCATTGTTTTTTATTTTCTTAGTAACATTTTTTGCTCCTGCTATAGCTGGTATTCCTAAAGATTTAGCTATAATTGAAGTATGAGATGTTTCTCCTCCAAGTTCAGTTATAAAACCTAATACGTTTTTTATATTTATTTGCGCTGTTTCAGAAGGAGTTAAATCTTTAGATATAATAATTACTTTTTTATTTATTTTATTCAAATTTTTTATATTTATTTTTAATATATTTTTTATTAATCTATTTCCTATATCTTTAATATCTAATGCTCTATTTTTTAAGTATGTATTATTTAATTTTTTTATTTCTTTTATTTGTTTTTTTATAATTTTTTTAGTAGAAATTTCTGAAGTATATTGTTTTTTTTTAATAAGAGTTATTATATCTTTTTCAAACTCTTTATCTTCTAATATCATTATATGGCCTTCAAAAATTTCTGATTTTTCTTTTCCTAATTTTTTTTCTATTTCTTTCTTTATATTTTTTATCTGTTTAATAGTTTTCTCTTTAGAATAAAAAAAATTTTTTATTTCTGATTTTATTTCATCTTTCAAAATATTTTTTTTATTTATTTTAACTTTTTGACTATCTATTAATAAAGCTTTTCCTAATACTATTCCTGGTGATACTGAAATTCCTGATATCATAATTTTCCTTCAAAGTTTTTTAAAGTTTATATTTGTTTTGTAATGTTTTTAAAAAATTAATATATTTAATGTAATTTTGATATAAAATTTTTTAAATGATATACTGCTTTTTTTTCATCTTTACCCTCAGCTGTTATTTTTATTATTTTTCCATATGTTAACTCTAATGTTTGTAATTTAAATAAACTTTTTGCATTTACAGTTTTATTTTCTAAAGTTATTTTTATATCTGAAATAAATTTTTTTGCTTCTTTTACTAATCTAGATGCTGGTCTTATATGTAAACCATTTTTAGACATTATTTTTGTTTCTTCTGTAATCATATTTTTCTCTTTTAAAATTTTATTTATTAATAGAAATTTTAATATTTATAAAAATAAATATTTAAAATATATATTTTATTTTTAAAATAATATTATTATATATAAAAATATAAATCTTTAAAAATTTATATACAATTTTATTATATATTATTATTAATTTTAACATTAATAGTTTTAATATTTGTCCTGTTTTTTTATATACTTATTTTTTATATTTTTTTAATTTATATAAATTATATTTTTTATTTTTTATTTATATTTAATACATTTATTTTTTATATAAAAAATATATAATTAATATTTATAATATAATTTCATGGTATGCAA
This sequence comes from Buchnera aphidicola (Ceratoglyphina bambusae), assembly GCF_039363085.1. Taxonomy (GTDB): domain Bacteria; phylum Pseudomonadota; class Gammaproteobacteria; order Enterobacterales; family Enterobacteriaceae; genus Buchnera_G; species Buchnera_G aphidicola_E. The sequence continues at coordinate 53,010 of NZ_CP134982.1, forward strand.
ATTTTTTAAAATGATATCTAACATAAAAAATAAAATTATAAAATTAAAAAAAAAAATTAAGTTATATGAATATTTTTATAACGTCCTTAACATTTCTTTAGTGTCAGATTATAAATATGATAAATTAATGGAATATTTATATAAATTAGAACACAAATATAAATTTATTAATTCTAATGATTCACCTACTAAAAAAATAGGAGATAATTTTTTAAATGAATTTAAAATTTCTAATCATTTATTACCAATGTTATCATTAGATAGTGTGTATAATAAAGACCGCGTTTTAAATTTTTATAATTATATAAAAAAATGTGTGAAAAAAGAATATTTTGATTTTTGTTGTGAATTAAAAATTGATGGTGTTGCTCTAAATGTATTATACAAGGATGGTAGTTTGGTACATGCTCTAACTAGAGGAAATGGATATTCTGGAGAAGATGTAACTTCTAACATAAATATAATAAATAATTTGCCCAGAAAGTTATTAGGTATGCAATTTCCTGAAATATTAGAAGTTAGAGGAGAAGTTTTTATGTTAAAGTCTGATTTTATAAATTTAAATAAGAATTTAAATAAAAATTTTTCAAATCCCAGAAACATAGCTTCAGGATCATTAAGAAAAAATAAAAAACTCTCAAATGTTAATTTAAATAGAAAATTATTTTTTTTTGCCTATGGAATAGGTTTTGTTAAACCAGAAAATTATTTTTTAAGTCATTTTAATATGTTAAAAAAATTAAAGAGTTTTGGTTTTTGTATTAATGCATATAATTTATATTGTAATAGTTTAAAAAAAATATTTAGTTTTTTTTATAAAAGTGTTTTATTAAAAGAAAAATTAAATTTTGAAATAGATGGTATAGTTATAAAAGTTGATTCAATAAAATATCAAAAAAAAATTGGTCATACTTATAAATTTCCTAAATGGGCTATTGCTTTAAAATTTGATACAGAAATTTTAAAGTCTAAAGTTTTGGGAGTAGATTTTAAAGTTGGACGAACTGGTGTGATTACTCCAGTAGCTAATTTATCTCCTATAAATTTTTCTGGTGTTATTGTTAAAAATGTTTCTATATATAATGAAAATGAAATTAAAAAGTTAAATTTAAAAATTGGATCTTATGTATTTGTAAAAAGATCTGGTAATGTAATACCTAAAATTGTAAAAGTTATAAATAATAAATTTGAAAAAGAAATAATTTTCCCTGTAATTTGTCCATGTTGTAAATCTAATCTTTTATTTAATAAAAAAAAAAAAACATCTAGATGTATAAATGGAATTTTTTGTAAAAAACAAAAAGAAAAGTTAATATTACATTTTTTTTCAAAAAATGGTTTTTATATAAATGGTATAGGCCCAAAATTAATAAAAAAATTAGTAAACTTAAATTATATTAATAATCCATTGGACGTCTTTAATTTAAATATAAAAATTTTATGTAAATTAGATAAAATTAATAAAAAATCTGCAAGTAATATAGTAAATAGATTAAGAAAATTTAAAAATATAAATTTTTTTAATTTTATATATTCTTTAGGTATTCCGGAAGTGGGTATTTCTACTTCTAAAAATATTTCTGAAGAATTTAGTTCTTTAAAAGAAATGATGAATGCTAGTTATAAAAGATTTATTAAAATAAAAAATATTGGGAATAAAGTAGCAAAAAATATTTTTAATTTTATTAATTCTAGTAATAATATTAAATATATAAATAGAATTTCCAAAGTTATAAAAATTTTATTTTAAATTTTAAATTTGTTTATGGGCTGTGCAGGATTTGAACCTGCGACCAATTGATTAAAAGTCAACTGCTCTACCGGACTGAGCTAACAACCCAAATTTTTAATAAAATTATTTTATTTATATTAGGTGATGCCGGATTCGAACCGACGACTTCCTCCGTGTAAAGGAGGCACTCTACCGTCTGAGCTAATCACCTATTAAAATAATTTACTAATTTTATAGTATAATTAGTTAATAATAACTAGTCAATATTTTTTTATAATATTTTTCTTTTTTTTATTTTTTAAATATGATTTTATGATTTATAAGAAAAATATAATTTTATGTTACAAAATATTTTTATGAAAGTGAAAACTAGATTTGCTCCTAGTCCTACTGGTGAATTACATTTTGGAAATATAAGAACTGCTTTATTTTCTTGGTTATTTGCTAGAAAAAATTCAGGTAAATTTATTTTAAGATTTGAAGATACAGATGTAAACAGAAATGTTTTAGGTTCTATAGAAAAAATTAAAAAAGTAATGAAATGGTTAGGTTTAAATTGGGATGAGAAAATATATTTTCAAAGTAAAAGATTAAATTATTATTATGATATTATAAATTTTATGCTAAAAAAGAAAATAGCATATAAATGTTATTGTTCAGAAGAAATATTATATAAAAAAAAAATATGTCAAATAAAAAATCATGAAAATACAAAATATGATGGTTATTGTAGAAATTTAAAACAAAATAACTTTAATTGTAAAAAACCATATGTTGTTAGATTTAAGAGCCCTAAAAATGGTGTTATATCTTTTGAAGATGCAATAAGGGGATTAATAAAATTTAAAAATAAAGAATTAGATGATTTTATAATTCAAAGAAGAAATGGAATTCCAACTTATAATTTTTGTGTAGTTTTAGATGATTTAGCGATGAAAATTACTCATGTTATTAGAGGAGAAGATCATATAAGTAATACACCTAAACAAATAAATATTTTGTTGTCTTTGAACGCTCATATTCCTGTGTATGCACATTTACCTATGTTGTTAGACATTAATAAAAACAAACTTTCTAAAAAGAATTTTAATACAAGTATAATTAAATATTTTAATGAAGGATTTTTGCCGGAAGCAATATTAAATTATTTAGTACGATTAGGATGGTCACATGGAAATAAAGAAATATTTAGTATAACTGAGATGAAAAAATTATTTTCTTTAGAAAAAGTTAGTAAATCGTCTAGTATTTTTGATTATAAAAAATTATTATGGATTAATAAATATTATATTAACAATGTTTCTTCTAAAAAAATAGTTTTTTTATTAAAATATTATATGGAAAAAGAAAATATAAATATAAAAAATGGACCTAATGTAAAAGAAGTGTTAAAAATTTTTAAAAGTAGATATTTTACTTTAAAGGAAATAGCTTTGTCTTGTCGTTATTTGTATGAGGATATAGAAGATTTTAAACATTTATTTTTAAAAAAACATTATTCAAAAGATAGTTTAAAAATGTTAAAGATTATTTATTATAGTTTTAAAAAAATTATTCATTGGAATTCTATAGAAATTTGGGAATCTATTAATTCAATATCTTTAAATAACAATATATCTTTAAAAGATATAATTAATTTTATAAGAATAATTTTTACTGGAAAAAATAATTCTCCAAGTATAAGTATAATAATATATTTAATAGGCAAGAAAAGAGTATTATATAATTTGATTTGTTTGATAAAAATTTTAAGAAAAAAATTAATTTTTTAATTTATTTAGTATTTTTTAAAATAGTATAATTTTTTATTTCAAATTTCATTAATATTACATGAATAATTTTTTAAATTTTTCATGTAATATTAATTTTTACATTATATTTGCATGTTCATAATTTCTTTATATGCAGATATCACTTTATCTTTTAGTTTTATAAGCATTTGAATGGATAATGAGGATTTTTCTAAATTTAATATTATATCGCTTAATGAATTTTTGTTAAAAAAATCTTCTAATTTAAATTTTTCTGTTTCTTTTTCAGCTTTTATACAATTATTGTTTATTTGTTTAATCATGTCATGAAAACATTTGTAAAAATTATTTTCAGATATTTTATTTTTTGAATTTATTTTATTATTTAGTTCATCAAGTTTTTTTATAATGTTGGATTTATTTATTATCATATTTTTTTATATAATGTTAATTAAATTATAATTTTATTATATCATATTTATTTTAAAATTATTTTATTATACTTTGTTTTTATTATATATGTTTGAGTTAATTTTTATTGTTTTTTTATGGTTTTTTATAAAAATGTTTTAATATTATAATTTGTATTATATTAAATGAGAAAATTTCTATGAATGATAAATTATCAGTTGAAAAAAAGTCGGATAAAAATTTTTTTTTTAAAAATTTGTTAAATTTAATAAAAAAGAATATTATAGTTTCTTTAATATTTTTTTCATTTTCTATTACTGCAATAATTTCTATTTTATTTTTAAGTATATCATCAAATTATAGTACATTATATAATAATTTATCTGATAAGGATAAGAATTTTATCATCTCAGAATTATCTAGTATGAATATTCCTTATAAATTAAATAAATTTGCTAATGGAATTGAAATACCTAAAAAATTAATTTATAAAGTTAGAATGAATTTATCTGAAAAAGGTATTCCTAAAGAAAATGTTGTTGGATTTGAAATTTTAGACAAATCTAAATTTGGAGAAAGTCAGTTTTATGAACAAGTTAATTATCAAAGAGCATTAGAAGGTGAATTATCTAAAACTATAGAAAAAATAGATTCTATAAAAAATGCATCTGTTCATATAGTTTTACATTCTAAATCTATATTTGTTAATGATCATATAAATCCTACAGCATCTATTTTATTGACTTTAAAATTTGGTGAAAAATTAAGTTTTAACAAAATAAATGCAATTTTACATTTAGTTTCTAAAAGTGTTTCTGGTTTAAAATCTAAAAATATAACTATAGTAGATCAATATGGAAATTTTTTAAATCAATCTATGGATTATGATGAATATAATAATAATAAATTAATATATTTAGATAGTATAGAAAAAAAATATAAAAATAAAATAGAAGAAATTTTAGTTCCATTATTTGGATTAAATAACGTTAAAGCTCAAGTTACTGCTCAAATAGATTTTGATAAAAAAGAGAAAATTGAAGAAAAGTATAAACCTAATTATAATTCTAATTCTCAAGCTATACGTTCTAATCAGAAAATATATCACAAAGAATTTAATAATGTTAATAATAATGTTGAAAACGAAGAAGATGTTTTAAATAAAAATTTGGAAAGAAAAAAAAATAATTTAGAAAATAAAAACAAAAGTAGATTTAGTTTTAATATTTTTGGAAACAATAAAAAACAAGTTCAAGATTATGATAAAAATAAATATGTAAAAAAAAATTTGTTGAAGAAAAATGATAATTATAATTCTAATTATGATAATACTACAAATTATGAATTAGATCATGATATTATAAACACTAAAATGAATACAGGAAATTTAAAAAGAATATCTGTGGGAGTGGTTATAAACTATGTAAAGGATTCTAAAGGAAATTTTATACCTATAAGTAATAATAGCATGAAAGAAATTGAAAATTTAATAAAAAATTCTATTGGTTTTTGTGAAAAAAGAGGTGATACAGTAGATTTAGTTAATTCATTGTTTTTCAATTCAGAAAAAATTAAAGAAAAAAACATTAAATTAGAAAAAAAAAATTTTTTAAATTTTTTTAGTAAATGGTATTACTGGATTATATTATTAATTTTTATTTTTATTTTATATGAATTTTTATTTAAAAAAGTTATTTTTTATTTTATAAAAAATATATTTATTACAAAATCAAAAAATCATAATAAAATAAAAAATAACAAAAATAAAATTGATAACAGTGAAGAAAAAAACATTAAAAAGAGTTTGTCAACAAGTTTAATTAATATTGACTCATCAAAAAAAAATAAAAAAAATATTTTTAAAGAAAAATCTTTATTTATAGCAAAAGTTATTCAAAATTGGATAAATAAAAATGAATAATAGATTAGATGGTTATGCAAAAAGTGCATGTTTACTATTTTTTTTAGGAATAGAAAAAAGTTTAGAAATATTAAAACATTTAGACAAAAGTGTAATAAAAAAAATAATATATAAATTGTTAGAGCCGGATATTTTATCTAAAGATAATATAGAAATTTCTTTAAATGATTATAAACATTCTTTAAAAAACATTTTGTATAAAAAAAAAAAAGATAAAAACAATTATTTAAATTCTATATTATTTAACATATTTGATAAAAAAGAAATTAATGTTTTTTTGAATAAAATTAAAAATAAGAAATTATTTTTTAAAAATGTGAATAAAATTTCTTTGTATAATTATAAAGATGTTTATATGATTTTAAAAAAAGAACATCCTCAAATAGTTTCTATTTTATTAACTTATCTTGAAAATAAAAAAGTTGTTAAAATACTTTCATTATATAAAAGAAAATATAGATTTAATATTTTACATAGAATGTTAAATTTTAAAGGTATAAAAAAAAATTTTGAAAATGAATTTTTTATTATAATTAATTCGTTATTTGCTAAAAAAAAAAAATATAAAAAAAATAAATATTGTTATATTAAAAATTTATTAAATTTTTTTTCTAAACAAGATAAAATTTATATGTTAAAAAATATTTTTAAAGATGACAATAAGATAAAAAAAAAGATTATATGTCAAATTTTTTCTTTTGAAGACATATTTTATTTAAATGATAATAATATATATGTTCTTTTAAAATATATTAATAAAAAAATTTTATATAAATCTATATATAATCTTCCTGAAAAATTTAAAAAAAAATTTTTAATAAACATGTCTAAAAAACAGTTAAACTATTTTATTAAAAATATTGGAAAAGAACATAAAGATTTTTCTTTAAATAAAATTAATATTAGTAAAAAAAATGTTGTAAAAATGTTAAAAACTTTATTAAAAAAAAATGTATTATTGTTAAAAGATTTGGAAAAAATTTATGATTAAATTATTTTATAATAATGAATGGATAAAGTGGAATCCTAAGGATTGTTTTTCTGACAATAAAAAAAATAGTATTAATAAAATTAAAGTAAAGACAGAAAAAGAAAGTAAAATTTTAAAAAATAATTTTCTATTAAAAAGAAAAAATATTTATAATAAAGCCTTTTTAAAAGGAAAAGAAGAAGGATATAAATTAGGAATTAAAAAATATATATTATTTAAAAAAAATAATAAAAAAAAAAATAAAAAAATAGACAAGTTATTTTATAATTTAAAAAAATCTATTAATTCTATAGATTCTTATATTTCTATAAGATTAGTAAAAGCATTATTTAGCATTTTAAAAAATAATAATAATGTTATTATTAAAAAAAAATCTAAAAATTTAATTACTAAAGTAAAAAAATATTTATATAAAGAATTTATGTTTTTAAATAATTTTAATTTTATAGTTAATCCAAAAGATATAAATATAGTTAAAAAACATTTTAAAATTTTTTTTAAATATAAAAATTGGACTTTAATTTCAAATAACAATGTTTGTAGAGGAGAGTTTAAAATTTATTCTCCTGAAATAAATGTTAATTTTACTAATTCAGATTGTTGGAACCATTTGTATAGAATTTTTTTAGTAGAGAAAAATAAATGAATGAAAATTTAGAAAGTTGGTTAAAAAATATAAAATTTTTAGAAAAAAAAATTAAAAAAATACCAAATATTAATAAACATGGATATTTAGTGAGTTTTGTTGGTCTATTATTAGAAGTATCTGGATTAAATTTGTCTGTAGGAGAAATATGTATAATTGAAGTAATTTATAACAAAAGTATTTTTTTAATAGAAGGGGAAGTCATAGGGTTTAAAAATAATAATATATTTGTTATGTTATTTGAAGATTCTAAAGGTATATCTCCTGGTTTAAGAGTTTTTCCTAAAGTAGATAAACATGGAAATCATAAAAGAAAAAAATTTCCTGTAGGTTATGAGTTGTTAGGAAGAACTATTGATAGTTATGGTAATCCATTAGATGAATTAGGATCTATAGATTGTTCAGAATTAGTTTCTACTTCTTATGAAAAAATTAATCCATTAAAAAGACATCCAGTTACTGAAATTTTAGATACTGGAATTAGAGCAATAAATTTTTTTTTAACTGTTGGTAAAGGGCAAAGAATTGGTTTATTTGCAAGAACTGGGGTTGGTAAAAGTGTTTTATTAAGTATGATTTCTAAATATTCCAAGTTTGATGTATGTGTTATTGGATTAATAGGGGAAAGAAGTAGAGAAATTTTAGAATTTATAAAAAATATAAAAGTTGCAAAAAATTTTAACAAATCTGTTGTAATAGTATCTCCAGCTAATACTACTCCATTATTAAAAATACAAGGATCTTTATATTCTGCTAAAATAGCTGAATATTTTAGAAAAAAAGGAAATCATGTTTTATTTATATTAGATTCTTTAACAAGATATGCTATGGCTGAAAGAGAAGTTGCTTTGTCTATAGGAGAATTACCAGTAGTAAGAGGTTATCCAACTTCTATATTTTATAAATTACCTTTATTCATAGAAAGATCTGGAAATAGTAACATAAAAAATGGTTCTATAACTGGATTATATACTGTTCTTACTGAAAACAATGAGAGTTTAGATCCAATATCTGATTTAGCTAAATCTATATTGGATGGACATATTGTTTTATCTAAAAATTATGCTGATTCAGGTCATTATCCTGCTATTGATGTTGAATCTTCTATAAGTAGAATTATGTATGACATAGTAGATAAAGATCATTATAAAAAATCTGTTTATTTAAAACAATTGATATCTGAATATATGAAAAATAAAGATTTAATACACTTAGGGGCTTATGTAAAAGGAATTGATAAAAATTTAGATAATGCTATAGAATTATGGCCTAAAATTAAAAAATTTTTGCAACAAGATAGAGATGTTATGCATAATTTTAAAGATTCTTATAAATATTTTGTTAAAATATTAAACAAATAAATTTTTTATGAAATATTAGGAAATGTATGAAAAGTAAAATACGTTTATTAAATTTATTATTAATTTTAAAAAAAATTAAATTAAAAAAAAATTCTGAAAAATATTTAAATTTAAAAAAAAAAAAATAAATAATATAAAAGAATTAAAATTATTAAAATATTATAATTATGAATATTATAAAAACTTTAATAAAAAGATTTTACGTGGAATTAAATCTGTTGAATTAAATAATTTTAATAACTTTTTAAGTTTATTAAACTATGGTATAAAAAAAAAAGAAAAACATATTTTAAAAATAAATACAAAATATAAAAATTTTTTATTAAATTTTTTAAAAAATAAAAAAGAAATAGAAATTTTAAAATTTTTTAAATTTTTTTTTATAAAAAAAAAATGTAAAAAAGAGTTTTTTGAGTATCAATTAAATAATGAGGAAAATACTAAAATATTTTTTTTTAAATAGAAACAAATAAATATAATTAATTATATTTTAAATTTTTATATATTTATATATTTTTAAGGAAATTTATGAAAAAAAATTTTAATTGTTTTGTTCATGTTAACAAAATTTTTAAAAAATATGATTGTGTTTTAAAAAAGAATAAGAAAATTAAATTTGATAAAAAATTTCTTATAAATGATTTATATTTATCAAAAATTTTTAATATAAATTTAAATAATTTTTATTCGAAAGAAAAAAACTTTTTATATAAAATATTTAAAGAATTTTCTAAAAATTTAGAAATATTTTTATCAAACATGTTAGATTACAATATTAAAGTAGATGTTGATAAAATAAAAATAAATACTTATAAAAAATATTTTAGAAATTCATCTTCTTTAATTAGTTTGAATTGTTTTAAAATAAATTCTATAAAAGATTTTGGTTTTTTAATTTATTCTCATAGTTTCATACTAAGAATTTTAGAAATATTTTTTAGAGGAAAATACAATTTTTTATATGAAAATAAATTTAATAGTATTTCTTATAGTGAAATTTTTATAAATAACAAGTTTAAAAGCTGTGTTATTAAAAAATTATCTAAAATATTATATAAACATTTATTTTTAAATATAATTTCATATAGAACTAATAAATTTATGTACAAATTTAATAAAAATTTTTTTTCTTTAAATAATTTTGTAATTATTGTTAATTTTAATTTTTGTACTAATGAACATAGCAATTCTTTTAGCATATGTTTCCCTTTAAATTTTATTAAATATGTAAATAAATTATTAATAAAAAAAATAAATAGTGCTAAAAAAATAAATAGTAAAATAACTTTTAATTTATTTAAAAATATAAAATTTGTTATGAAATCTTATTTAAAACATTTTTATATAACTTTGTTAAATTTATATAAATTAAAAAAAAATGATATTCTAAAAATAGAAAATCCTAAAAAAACATTTATATATATTGATAAAAAATTATTTTTTACCGGTGAAAACATAGTTTTTAAAAGTAAAAATTCTATCTTAATACAAAAAATAGTTTATTCAACATTTTTAAAACATGGAGATAATATGAATAATGAATTAGACAAATTTAAAAAATATTCTTCAAAAAATAATACTGAAAGTAAATATGAGTTAGATAATGAAACTTTTTCTGAAAATTTAAATAAAGATGTTTTAAACTCAGAGGATTTAAATAAAAAAATTAATTATATTGGAGATATTAAAATAAAAATATCTGTAAAATTAGGTAGTGTAAAAATAAAAACAAAAAAATTATTGTCTATAAAAAATGGTTCAGTAATACAATTAAATAAATTAGCTGGAGAGCCGTTAGATGTTTTAGCTAATAATTGTGTGATAGCTAAAGGTGAAATAGTGGTTATTAAAAATAGTTATGGAATTAGAATTTTAGAAATATTAAATAATTTAAAAGAAATAAAATAATATAAAAAATTTTAAAATAGTAATTTTAAAATTTTTTATTTAATAAAATATAAATAATTTATTAACATAAATAATATTATAATTTTTATAATAATTTTATAATTCTTTGGATACTATGATGAGATATAGTAAGATTTTATTATTTTTTTTTTCATTATTTTCTACTTCTGTTTATGCTTCAAATTTGAATTCAATAAATAATTTGTTTTTAAATAAAGAAAACAATTTTTCTATTCCTTTAGACATTTTAATAATAATTAGTTCTCTAAGTTTTTTACCTGCTTTAATTTTATTAATGACTAGTTTTACTAGAATAATAATTGTTTTAAGTTTGTTAAGAAATGCATTAGGTTTATCTTATGCCCCTCCTAATCAAATACTTATAGGACTGAGTTTGTTTATTACTTTTTTTATAATGTCTCCAGTGTTTAATTCAGTTTATAAAGATTCTTATTTGCCTTTTGTTAATAGACAAATTAATTCTGAGAAAGCAATTGAATCAGCAATTTTGCCTTTTAAAAAATTTATGTTAAATCAAGTAAAAGATTCAGATATATCTTTTTTTCTTAAATTATCTAAAAATAAAGATATGAAATTTAAAAATAAATATGATATTCCATTATATATAGTAGTACCAACATTTATTACTAATGAGCTTAAAATATCTTTTCAAATTGGATTTATGCTGTTTGTCCCATTTATTGTAATAGATTTAATAGTATCCAGTGTTTTAATGGCTTTAGGGATGATGATGGTTCCTCCTTCCAGCATATCATTACCATTTAAATTAATTATTTTTGTTTTGGCTGATGGATGGCATTTATTATCACGTTCACTTGTTGAAAGTTTTTATTTTTAATTTTTTCATTAAAATTTTAAAAATTTAGGTATAAATATGACTTTAGAATCTATTAACACCTTATTAGGTGAAGCAATAAAAACGACTTTAATAATTTCTATGCCTTTACTAATAGTTGTATTGATAATCGGGTTAGTAATAAGTATATTTCAAGCTATTACACAAATAAACGAACAAACTTTATCTTTTGTTCCTAAAATATTTTCTGTATTTAGTGTATTAATTTTTTTAGGACCATGGATGTTAAATACTATGATTAATTATATTAAAGATCTTTTTAAAATTTTACCTATAGTTATAAATACATGATATATTTAAATTTATATAAAATTATTGAAGTTTTTAACGAAACTGTTTTTGTTTTAGCAAGAGTACTATCTTTAATAGTATGTATCCCAATATTTGGAGAAAAATTTTTAAACAAAAAAATTAAAATATTGTTTTCTATTTTTATTAGTTTTTTATATTCTAGTTTTTTTTATCAAGATAATTATATTTCTATATTTTCTAGTATTGGTTTTTTAATTTTTTTGGAACAGATTATTATAGGAATTTTTTTAGGTTTTTTAATACAACTAATATTTTCTATTCCTATAATAATAGGAGAAATAATAAGTTTACAAATAGGATTATCTTTATCTACTGTATTTGACATTACGCAAAAATGGAATTCTTCTGTATTTTCTTATTTCATAAAAATTTTTATTTTAATGATATTTTTTTCTAATAATGGTCATTTTTGGATAATTTATATAATTTTTAACAGTTTTAAATATATTCCAATTAAGAGTTTTTATTTTTCAAAAGATATTTTTTTTTCTACATTATCTTTTTTTTCAAAAGTTTTTTATAGCGGAGTTATTTTAGTTATTCCTATTATTATAATTATTTTAATTTTAAATATTATGATGTTTTTTTTAAACAAAGCTATTCCTCAATTTTCTGTTTTTTCTATTTTTTTGCCAGCACTTTTATTAATTGGTTTATTAATTCTATATTATTATATTCCAATAAATTTAAATAATTTTTGTAATTTGTTACAAAATATGTTTGAACAAATAAATAATTTTCAAAAAAACATAATAATTTATTGACTTTTTTAAAAATTACATTTTTAAATTTATAAAAAAAATATTAACTGCTTGAATTAAACGAATTGATTTTTTATTATTAATTTTAATTTTTCAATTCGTTTAATATTTTATATTTAAAAGATTATTATTTTATTTTACATTCTTTGTACCATATATGTTTTTTTAAAATTGGATCATATTTTTTTAATTTAAGTTTTTCAGGATTATTTCTTTTATTTTTTGTAGTTGTATAGAAGTGACCATTTTTAGATGTAGATAATAATTTTATTTTTTCTCTTAGTTTTTTAGCCATTTATTATTCCAAATTAATTTATTTTTTAAAATATTTTTTAAATATATAATCTATTCCTTTTTTATTTATTTCTCTTATTCCTTTAGAGCTTATTTTAATTTTTATAAATTTTTTTATTTTTGGTATCCAAAATTTATGCTTTTGTATATTTGCTTTAAACATTCTTTTTGTAGAATTCATTGCATGAGATCTTTTATTTCCAAACATTGTTTTTTTTTTAGTAATTTGACATATTTTTGACAAAGTAATTTCCTTAATAAAAATTTATTTTATAGTTATATATTGTAATAAATTATAATTTATAAAATTTTCATCATGTTAAATGTTTTATTTTTTACTTTTTATTCTTTTTATAGAATTTAATATTTCATTTTCAGCTTCTTTTTTATCACCCCATCCAATTATTTTAACCCATTTATTTTTTTCTAATTTCTTATAATTGCAAAAAAAATTTTTTATTTTATTTTTAATATTGTTATTTAAATCTTTTATATTTAATATTTTTTCATATTCATTAGTTATATTTTTATAAGGAACACTAATTATTTTGTTGTCTTCTCCTAATTCATCTTTCATTTTTAACATTCCAATTGGTCTGCATCTAATTATTGATTTAGGAATTAATGGATATGTAGTTATAACTAAAGAATCTAAACAATCTCCATCTAAAGAAATAGTATTATTAATATAACCATAATTACAAGGATAAAACATTGATACAGGAATAAATCTATCTACAAATATATTTCCACAATTTTTATTAATTTCATATTTTATTGGAAATGAATTCAGTGATATTTCTATTATTGTATAAATATCTTTAGGAGGATTTTTTCCTGATAAAATTTTTTTTATATTCATATTTTTTTTTAATAAATTAATTTTTATTTTTTTTAAAAAATTTTTTGTTTTAGTAATGATATGAAATATTATATATTATTTTCATATATAATTAAATTGTATTTAATATTACATTATGAATAAAAATAAAACTTTGTTTTACTCAGAAAAAAAAATAAAAAATATAGTATTAGAAATTTTAGAAATTTACAAAAATAAAATTGAATATATTGATTTATATGTTGTAAAAAATGATTATATAAATGTTTTAGTAAGAAATAAACATACAGAAATTGTAGAATTTAATAAAGATAATAAAGTTAATATTACTATTTATAATAAAAATAAAAAAAGTAGTATATATACTACTAATTTGAATATAAAAGAAATAAAAAAAAATATTAATTATGCAATTAAAAATTTAAGATACGTAAATTGTGATAAATATAATAATATTTTTAAAAGAAAAAACAACAAGTTAAAAAATAATAAATTTAAATTTTGTCATTCAAAAATTATAAAAGAAAATGAAGCTATTAAAATTGCTTATAATACAGAACAATATGCTTATGAATATAATAAAAAAATTTTTAATAGTGAAGGAAGTAATTTTTCAAAAAATATTTCTAATATAATTTTTGGAAATAACTATGGAAATATTATGTCTTATTCTACTAGTCATTATTTTTTAATGTCTAGTGTAATATCTAAATGTAAAGATAAAATCTATAATGGAATAGATTATTCTTGTTCTGCAAAATTTAATAAATTGAAAACACCTAAAATAGTTGGAAGAAATTCAGCTAAAAAAGCTATACATAAAATTTCTTCACAAAAAATTTTAACTAATAAACTTCCAGTTATTTTTTCTAATGAAGTAAGTTATAGTTTGTTTGAAAACTTGTCAGAAGCAATATTAGGAGAAAATGTATGTAAAAAATCTACTTTTTTATTAAATTTTTTAAATAAAAAAATATTTCCTGATTGGTTGAATATTTTTGAAGATCCTCATTTGAAATATGGATTATGTTCTCATGCATTTGATTCAGAAGGAACTTTTACATATCAAAAATATATAATTAAAAACGGATTTTTAAGAACTTGGATTTTAAACAATTATTGCGCTAATAAATTGAATTTAAAAACTACTGGAAATTCTATAGGAACATATAATTGGAGAGTTTTTTCTAAAAAAGATAAAGTAATTAATTTTAATGAATTATTAAAAAAAATGAATACAGGTATATTAGTTAATGAACTAATTGGTGATGGAGTTAATATTATCAACGGAGATTATTCTATAGGTGTTAGTGGTTTTTTTGTAGAAAATGGTATGTTAAAATATCCTATTCATGAAATTACTATTTCAAATAATTTAAAAGATATGTTTTTGAACATTGTAGATTTTTCTGATGATTTCAATAAAATTAATAAAATTTCTTGTCCTTCTTTATTGTTAGAAAATATGAACATATCTGGAAAATAAAATATTTTATCAATTGTGTAAAAAATATTTTTTTTATTGAAGTTGGCCTGTAAGCCGGATTCTGTATTAAACAGTCATTCATCTAGATTAGTAATTACTTATTAATTCATGCGACTTACCCAGACTTTATTTACGGGTATTTTAGTCTTGTTTAGTCTTGCTCTAAGTGGAGTTTACATTGACCACAAATTGTTACCAACTTGCGCGGTGTGCTTTTACCACACCTTTTCACCCTTTCCTAAAATTTTTATAGGAGGTTTATTTTCTGTTGCACTATTCGTAAGTTTACACTTCCCAGGAGTTACCTGGCACTTTACCCGTATAGAGTCCGGACTTTCCTCTTTTTATTATAATATTTTATAAAAAGCGACTGTATGGCCAACTTCAATAACATTAATATATTATATATGAAACTTTATTTCATTATTTTTTTTTAAAATATATTTGTATAATAAATTTTTTTTTATTTTATGTATTTTTGATGTTAATTTTATGCAACTACTTTTTGGTAATTTTTTTTTTAAAATTTGATAAGTTCTAAGAACATTTTTTTCTATAATTTTGCTTTTTTTATTTTTTTTTCCTTCTATTATTAATACTATTTCTCCTTTATATCTTTTTTTATCATATTTAAGCCAATTTATTAGATTTTTTATATTTGTTTTATGAATTATTTCCCAAAATTTTGTAATTTCTTTTGCTATTGTTATTTTTCTATTTTTTCCAAAAAATTTTATCATTTCATTAATAGATTTTATTATTCTTTTAGAAGTTTCATAAAAAATAATAGTTCTTTCTTCTAATGAAGTTTTAGAAAATATTTTTTTTCTATCATTTTTTTTAGATGGAATAAATCCTTCATAACAAAATTTTTTTGCGCTTATACCGGAGCTAGAAATTGCAGATATAGCTGCGCATGGACCTGGAATAGGAATTATTTTAATATTTTTTTCATGACATCTTTTTACTAAAAATTCTCCTGGATCATTTATTATAGGAGTTCCAGCATTAGAAACTATAGCTACATTTTTTCTTTCATATAAAATTTTTAATAAATATTTAGTTTTTTTTTTTCATTTTCTTTATTTAAAGAAATAGTTTTTGTGTTTATTTTATAAAAATTTAATAATTTATATGTATGTTTTATATTCTCTACTGCTATAATATTAACAAAATTTAGTATTTTTATAGCTCTATATGTTATATCTTCTAAATTTCCTATAGGTGTAGATACTATATATAAATCACCTTTATTTTTGTTTTTTGCGTTCATATTTTGTAATTTAGTAATATTTTTTTTAAATTAATTTGTATATTAATTTTATAATAAATTATAAATATAACATTGTTTTTTTAAAAATATATTTTTTAAAATTTTAATATTTTTTTTGGAAACTTTTATGAGAAGAGTAGTAGTAACAGGTATAGGAATATTATCTAGTATAGGAAATAACAAAAGTGAAGTTTTATATTCTTTGAAAAATTTGAAATCTGGAATTTCTTTTTCTAAAAAAATGCATAAATTAAATATGTTTAGTAATGTAATAGGAGATATAAAATTAGATAAAAAAAAAAAAATTGATAAAAAAATTTTTAAATTTATGAATTTATCAACAATATACTCATATTTTGCTTTTTTAGAAGCATTAGAAGATTCAAAGCTTAGTACTAAATTGTATCAAAAAAATTCTAGAGTAGGTTTAATAGCAGGATCAGGAAATTCATCATATAGTTCTCAATTTTTATTTTATAAATCTATTTATGAAAAAAAAAAAGTACATCCATATTTTGCTATACAATCACTTCCTTCAAATATTACTGCTTGTTTGTCTACATATTTTAAAATTTATGGAGTAAGTTATTCTATTAGTTCTGCTTGTACAACTTCATCTCATTGTATATGTAATGCTTTTGATTTAATAAAATATGGTAAACAAGATATTGTTTTTGCTGGTAGTGGAGAAGAAATAAGTTTAGAATCTATATATAGTTTTGATATAATGCGTGTTTTATCTAAAAATTATAATAATAATCCTACAAAATCTTCCAGAGCGTTTGATTCTAAAAGAGATGGCTTTGTAATTTCAGGAGGTAGTGGTTTTTTGGTTCTAGAAGAATTAGAATTAGCTATTTCCAGGAAAGCTAATATATATGCAGAAATTTTTAATTATGCATCTGTTTCAGATGGATTTAATGTAATCTTGCCTTCTTCAGAAGGATCTGTGAGGTGTATGAAAAAAGCTATTAAAGGAATAAAAAAAAAAATTGATTATATAAATGTACATGCTACTTCTACTAAAATAGGAGATATAGTGGAATATAAATCTATTTTAAAAGTTTTTGGCAAAAAATATTTTCCATTAATTTCATCTACTAAATCTATTACAGGTCATTCTTTAGGATCATCAGGTGTGCATGAGATTATTTATACTATATTAATGATTAAAAATAATTTTATTGTGCCATCTGTTAATATAGATAAAGTTGATAACTCTATTTCCACAAAAAATATTGTAATGAAAAAAATTAAAAAAAAGATTATTTTTGCTATGTCCAATAATTTTGGTTTTGGTGGAACTAATGTAAGTATAATTATAAAAAATTTTATATTATAAATTTAATTATATAAAAAATTATAATATATATATTATTATATAACTTTATATTATAATAAAAAAAATATTTTTTAAATTATTTTTTTTTAGTATGTAGGAGTTAAAATTTTGAATCAATTAGATCAATTAAAAAAATATAGTACAGTAGTTATAGATACAGGTAATTTAGATTTAATAAAGCAATTTAATCCGCAAGATGCTACTACTAATCCGTCTTTAGTATTAAATACTATTAAGTCATCTTGTTATAAAAATTTAATATCCAATTCTATAAATTATGCTAAAAAAATTGGTGGCACTTCAGAGGAGATAATATTAAATGCAAGTAATAAAATCTCTGTGGATTTAGGAACTGAAATTTTAAAATTAATTCCAGGTAAAGTATCTACTGAAATTGATTCTAGATTTTCTTTTAACAAAAATTTATGTATATATGAAGCTAAAAAAATTATAAAATTATATGAAGAAAATAATATTAATAAAAATAGAGTTTTAATAAAATTAGCTTCTACATGGGAGTCTATACAAGCAGCTAAAGAGTTAGAAAAAGAAAATATAAATTGCAATTTAACTTTACTGTTTTCTTTTGCTCAAGCTAGAGCATGTGCTGAAGCTAAAGTTTTTTTAATATCTCCTTTTGTGGGTAGAATTTATGATTGGTATTTAAAGAATAAACTTTTAAAAATTAATTCCAATTATAAAGATCCAGGAGTTAAATCAGTTAGAAAAATTTTTAATTTTTATAAAAAAAATAATTACAAAACTATTATTATGGCTGCAAGTTTTAGAAATACTGAACAAATATTATCACTTTCTGGTTGTGATTATCTAACTATTTCTCCTATACTATTGTCTAAGTTAAAATCTAATAATACAATTATCGATAGAAAACTATTTTTACCTGAAATAAATGTTTCTAAAAAAAGTAAATTAACTGAATCAGAGTTTCGTTTTCAACATAACAAAGATGCTATGGCTGTAGAAAAACTTTCAGAAGGAATAAGACAATTTAGTTATGATCAAGAAAAAATAGAAAATATTATAAGAAAAAATATGTAGTATTAAAAGTTTTTTAAAATTTAAATTTTTTAAATAAATGTAAGGGTATCTTATGTGTTCAGAATTATTGTTATCTAATGCAATAAGAGCATTGAGTATTGATGCTATACAAATGGCTAATTCAGGACATCCTGGTATGCCGTTAGGAATGGCTGATATAGCTCAGGTATTATGGAGAAAACATTTTAAACATAATCCTGAAAATCCTAATTGGTACAATAGAGATAGATTTGTTTTATCTAATGGTCATGGATCTATGTTATTATATAGTTTATTACATTTAACTGGATATGATCTATCAATAGAAGATCTAAAAAATTTTAGACAATTTGGATCTAAAACTCCAGGACATCCAGAAAAAAATGTAACTCCAGGTGTAGAAATAACTACTGGTCCTTTAGGACAAGGATTATCTAATGCAGTAGGTATGGCTATATCAGAAAATGTTTTAAGTAAAAGTTTTAATAGAGAAAAAATTAAATTAATAGATAATTATACATGGGTTTTTGTTGGAGATGGTTGTTTAATGGAAGGTATATCACATGAGGCTTGTTCTTTGGCTGGTCACTTAAAATTAAATAAGTTAATAGTTTTTTATGACAGTAATAATATTTCAATTGATGGAAATGTTAAAGGATGGTTTACAGAAGATATAAAAAAAAGGTTTGAATCATATAATTGGCATGTAATTGAAGATGTTAATGGTCATGATCATATTGAAATAAATAATGCTATTAAAAAAGCAAAAAGTTTATTAAATAAACCAGTAATTATAATATGTAAAACTTTAATAGGTTATGGATCTCCTAATAAAGAAAATTCTGCTGAAGTTCATGGATCACCATTAGGTGAAGAAGAAATTAAGTTAACAAAAAAACGATTAAATTGGATATATAAACCATTTTTTATTCCTGATAAAATATATAAAAAATGGAATTTTGTCAATAAAGGTAGAAATTTAGAAAAGAAATGGAACAATATATTATTAAAATATAAAACAAAATATCCTAAATTATATAAAGAATATATAAGAAGAATGGAAAAAAAATTACCTAAAAAGTTTAGTAAAAATTTTTTTAATTTTATTAAGAAAACATCAAAATATTACAATGATATATCTACTAGACAATCTTCTCAAAATTCTATAGAAGTTTTGGGAAAATATTTGCCTGAGCTTTTAGGTGGGTCAGCTGATTTGTCTCCTAGTAATTTAACAAAATGGTCTGGATCAAAATCTATATATAATAATTCTCCGGGTAATTATATAGATTATGGTGTGAGAGAATTTGGTATGACTGCTATTGCAAATGGTATATCTAACTATGGTGGTTTCATTCCTTATACTGCAACATTTTTAATGTTTATGGAGTATGCAAAAAATGCTGTTAGAATGGCAGCTTTAATGAAAATGCATCATATTTTCATATATACTCATGATTCTATTGGATTAGGCGAGGATGGGCCTACACATCAACCTATAGAGCAATTGTCTAGTTTAAGAATTATACCAAATTTAAATGTTTGGAGACCTTGTGATCAATTGGAAACTGCAGTATCTTGGAAACATTCTATAGAGAGAAAAGATGGTCCATCAGCATTAATTTTATCAAGACAAAATTTAAAATTTATAAAAGAAAACAAAAAAAATTATAGAAACATATGTATGGGTGGATATATATTAAAAGATTTTTCGGATGATCCTAATTTAATAATAATTTCTTGTGGATCAGAATTAAGTATTGCATATGAAGTTTCAATCATATTAAGCAAAAGTAATTATAATGTACGTTTAGTATCAATGCCTTCTACAAATTTATTTGACTCACAAGACGTTTCATATAAAAATAGTGTATTACCATTAAAAATAGAAAATAGAGTTTCTATAGAAGCTGGTACTTCCGATTTTTGGTTTAAATATATAGGTTATAATAATTTATCAATTGGAATAAATAAATATGCAGATTCTGCTCCTGGAAATATTTTATTTAAAAAGTTTGGTTTTTGTACTAGTAAAATAGTAAAAAAAATAAAAAATTTTTTTATAAGAAAGATAAATTGTTAAATTTATTTATATTAATAAATTGATATATACATTTATATTTTTAGTGAGAATATTTTATGATTTGCCCTATTTTAAAATTAGCGAAAAAATTAATTTCTATCCCGTCTATTAGCCCTAATGATTTAGGTTGCCAAAAAATCATTTGTAATAGATTAATTAAAATTGGTTTTTCTATAAAATATTTTAATATAAAAGATACTAAAAATATTTGGGCTGAAATAGGTAATAATAATGGTAAAACTATAAATTTTTTAGGCCACACTGATGTAGTACCTCCTGGAGAAATTTCAAAATGGAAGTTTTATCCTTTTAATCCAACTGTTTATAAGAATAATTTATTTGGAAGAGGAGTTGCTGACATGAAGGGGGCTATAGCGGCATTTATCACAGCTATAGAAAGATTTTTATTAAAATATAGTAATCAATATAAAGGTAAAATTACAATTTTGTTAACTTCTGATGAAGAAGGAAGTGGAAAATATGGAATAAAAGAGGTTGTTAAAAACCTTATTAATGAAAAAATAAAAATAAATTATTGCATAGTTGGAGAGCCTACTAGTAAAAAATTTTTAGCAGATACCATAAAAAATGGTAGAAGAGGATCTTTAAATGTTGAAATACATATATTTGGAAAAGGAGGTCATATTGCCTATCCTAAATTTTCTGAAAATATAATACATAAAACATGTTTTTTCATAAATGATTTAATAAAATTTAATTGGAAAGAAAATATAAAACATTATGATGAAAGAACTTGTGTCCAAATTTCTAAGATAAGATCAAAAGATGTTGTAGAAAATTCGCATTCAGAAAGTTTATATATTAGAATTAATTTTAGGTTTAGTTATAAAAATAATGTAGAAAAAATAAAATTATGTGTACAAAATTTATTAAAATTACATAACATAAAATATAAAATCTTTTGGAGATTATCAGGAAGCCCGTTTATAACTAAAAATGGATTACTTTTGGATGCTGTTAAAAAATCTATTTTTCTTTTTAATAAAATGCACCCTAATATTTCTACTTCAGGGGGAACTTCAGATGGTAGATTTATTTCTTCTATGAAGTCTGAAATAATAGAATTAGGATTATTAAATAGTAATATACATAAAGTAAATGAAAATGTTAAAATATCTGATTTAAAAAAATTAAGTTTAATTTATGAAAATATTATAAAAATATTATTTTTAAATAAAGATTAAATTTTAAATTATAATTTTGTTTTTAATATGTTTTTTATTATAATACACGGAGTATCTAATAGACACTCTGTGTATTTTTATTTTTTTTTATATTAATTTTTTAAATTTATATTTTTTTATATTATTTTTTTTAGCGTATTATTTAATACATTTTGATTTTTTTTAGTTAATTTTGTTAATGGTAGTCTTACATAATCATGGTTAATTATACCTAATTTTTTTGCCGCCCATTTTATTGGTATAGGATTTGTTTCTATAAATAATAATTTATTCAATTTATAAATTTCAAAATTAATTTTTCTAGCTTTTTTAAATTTTTGATGTATAGCTAATTTACATATTTTAAAAATTTTATAAGGAATTATATTAGCTGTTACAGAAATTACTGCATGTCCTCCTAATTGTATAAAATCTAATGCTGTATTGTCATCACCACTTATTAATAAAAATTTTTTATTTACTAAGGATTTTATATGATTTACTCTAGATAAATCACCGCTTGCTTCTTTTATTCCAATTATATTTTTTAATTTAGATAGTTTTAAAACTGTTTCTGGGAGCAAGTCTACACCAGTTCTTTGTGGTATGTTGTATAATATTTGTGGTAAATTAGTATTTTTGGAAATTTCATTAAAGTGTTTAAACATTCCTTTTTGAGTAGGTTTATTATAATATGGTACTACACTAAGGCATGCTGATATTCCTGAATTTTCTAATTTTTTTGTTAGTTGTATAGCTTCATAAGTGGAATTAGAGCCAGTACCTGCGATTATTGGTATTTTTTTTTTAGCATATTTTACTGTTTTTACTATAATATTATAATGTTCTTCTTGTGTAAGAGTAGCAGATTCTCCTGTAGTCCCTACAGAAACAATAGCATTAGTATTATTTTTTATATGATATTTTACTAATTTTTTTAAACTTTTATAACATATTTCTCCATTTTTTTTCATAGGAGTTATTAAAGCAACAATACTTCCTTTAAACATATTAACTCTCTCTTAGCATAAAGAATTTTTATATAAAATATAATTTATTAAAAAATGTTTAAAATTAAAAATTTATCTAAAAAAAAAATAGTTGTTGAAATATTTTTTTTTATCAATTTTTATGAAGTAACTGGTTAAAAAAAATTATTATTTAAAATTACACATTTTACTAAATATTTATTTTTTTTTATATAATGTATTATATATTTCATAATAAATTGTGAATTGATAATTTTTATATAAATATTTTTTAAAAATTTTTATTTTCCACATTGTGCTTTATGTCTTAGTATATGATCCATTAAAACAATTGATGTCATAGATTCTGCTATAGGAACTGCTCTTATTCCTACACATGGATCATGTCTTCCTCTAGTAATTATTTCAGTATTTTCATTTTTTACATTTATAGTTTTTCCTTTTATTCTAATACTAGAAGTTGGTTTTAAAGATATAGTTAATATTATATCTTCCCCATTACTTATGCCTCCTAAAATTCCCCCAGAGTGATTTGACATAAATCCGTTATTACTAATTTCATCTCTATTTTCTTTGCCTGTTTTACTAGCAACTTTAACTCCATCACCAATTTCTACAGATTTTACTGCATTAATTCCCATTAATGCATGCGCTAAATCTGCATCTAGTTTGTTAAATACTGGTTCTCCTAATCCTATTGGTACATTTTTTACTATGATTCTTATTTTGGCTCCTATTGAATTTCCCTCTTTTTTCATTTTTTTTATAATTTTTTTTATTAAATCTACTTTTTTTTCTTCTCCACAAAAAAATGGATTCTTTTTTATAGTTTTGAAATTTTTCATTTTACAAGATATATTACCTATTTTTTTTAAATATCCTATTATTTTTATATTATATTTTTTTTTTAAATATTTTTTAGCAATGGCTCCTGCGGCTACTCTCATACATGTTTCTCTTGCTGATGATCTACCCCCTCCTCTATAATCTCTAATACCATATTTTTTTTCATATGTGTAATCTGCATGACCTGGTCTATATATATTTTTTATTTCATCATAATCTTTTGTTCTTTGATCTTCATTTTTTATTATTAAACCAATACTAGTACCAGTAGTTTTGCCATTGAATATTCCTGATAATATTTTTATTTTATCTTGTTCTTTTCTTTGGGTAGTATATCTAGAATTTCCTGGTTTTCTTTTATCTAGTTCTTTTTGTATATCTTTTTTACATATTTTAATTCCTGGTGGCATTCCATCTATTATACATCCTAAAGAATGACCATGAGACTCTCCGAAAGTAGTTACACAAAATATTTTTCCTATAGTGTTTCCTGACATTTTATAACCTTATAAAATTTAATTTTTAATTTTTCTTTGAAATTATTATATACATAATTTATATGTTTAAGAAATTTTTATTATTTTTATCTTTTATAAAATTCTTTTGTTTAAAAAAAAATAAAATTTATGATATTATTAAAAATTTATTATTTTTTTGTAATTTGTTGTTTGGTGAAATTATGAATAGAAAAAAATTTGTTTCTTATAATGATTTTAATTTATTTAAAAAATCTTTTAATAAAATAAAAAAGATAGTGCAAGATAATGTTTTTCATACTAGAAATAATTATTGTGAAAAAAAAAATTTTTATAGAAAGTTATGTTTTGAAAAAGATTTTCATAATTATTCTTTGTCTAAAAAAAAGTCAAATAGTAGATTATCTTATAAACCAATAAAATATGTTAGATCTAATTGTTTTAATAAAAATTTGAAAGAAATAATTTATGGAAACTTTTTTCCTGAAATTTTTTTAGATGTACATGGATTAAACATTATTGAAACTAAAAGAGAATTAGCTAGTTTGTTAACTTTTTGTCATAAAAAAAAAATTTCTTGTATTAGTATTATTCATGGTCATGGTAAAGAAATTTTAAAAAAGCAAATACCATTTTGGTTATCTAATCACCCTGATATAATTGCTTTTCATGAAGCTCCGAGAATATATGGAAAAAGTTCTTCAATTTTTGTTATTATTGAAATTTAATTTTTTTAAATATTTAAAATATATTATATTTATATTTTGTGAAAAACAATTAATTTTGTAAAATATACATGTTTTACATTTAATTATATTTTTTATAATTATATTTTTAAAAAAGTTTAAAAATTAAGAGAGATATTTAAAATGTATGATAATAAATTGAGAATAGCTATACAAAAATCTGGAAGACTTAGTAAAGATTCAAGAAGATTATTATATAATTGTGGTATAAAAATAAATTTTCAAAAAAATAAATTAATATCTTTTTCTGAAAACATGCCAATTGATGTAATGTGTGTTCGAGATGATGATATACCAGGATTAGTTATAGATGGTATAGTAGATTTAGGAATAGTTGGTAGAAATGTTTTAGAAGAGGAGGTATTAAAAAGAAAATTTAAATCTGAAAAAATATCTTTTAAAATATTAAAACATTTAGATTTTGGTATATGTAGATTATCTATAGGAATACCAGCGGAAAAAAAATATCATGATATTAATTGTTTAAATGGATTAAGAATAGCCACTTCTTATCCTTATATATTAAAAAAGTATTTTAATAACAAAAATGTTTCTTTTAAAATTTGTAAATTAAATGGATCTGTTGAAGTAGCTATTAGAGCAGGATTAGCAGATGCTATTTTTGATTTAGTTTCTACAGGTGAAGCTTTAGTATCTAATGGATTAAAAGAAGTAAAAGTTATACATAATTCTAGCGCATGCATAATACATAATAAAAATAATTTTAGTGATTTTAAAAAAAATATTATAGAAACATTTATTTCTAGAATAAATGGTACTATAAAAGCAAGAGAATCTAAATATATAATGTTACATATATCTTCCAATAAAGTAGATAATGTAGTTAAATTATTTATAGATTCTGAAAAACCTACTATATCAAAGTTGTTAGGAAGAAAAAATATGGTAGTTATGCATATTGTAAGTAGAGAATCAATATTTTGGGAAACTATGGAAAAATTAAAAAATTTAGGTGCTAGATCTATATTAGTTTTGCCAATTGAGAAAATGTTGGAGTAATAAAAATGTTTATAAAAAATAAAATATATGATTGGAAAAGTTTAAATGATTTAGAAAAAATTAAAGTATTAAATAGACCGGCTTCATTTCTAAGTCAAAATGTTAAAAATGAAGTTAAAAATATTTTAGAAAATGTTAAAAAATTTGGTGATTCAGCTATATATAAATATTCTTACATTTTTGATAAAATAAAAATAAATAAAATAAAAATAAATTGTAAAAAAATTAAAAAAGAAAATATTAAAATATCTAAAAAATTTAAAAATGCTATATTTTACGCTAAAAGAAATATAGAAAAATTTCATATTTTACAAAATAATTTACAAGATTTATCTATAAATATAGATAAAGGAATTAATTGTAGATATACATTTAATCCTATAAATAATATTGGAATTTATATACCTAAAGGAGTCAATTCTAATTTAATATCTACCATGCTAATGTTATGCATACCAGCTAATATAGCAGGATGTAAAAATATTGTTATTTGCTCTCCTCCTAAAATTAGTAATGAGCTTTTATATGTAGCCAAAATTTGTAATATACGAAAAATATTTCAAGTAGGGGGAGCTCAAGCAATTGCAGCTATGGCATTTGGAACTAAAACAATTCCTAAAGTAAATAAAATTTTTGGGCCTGGCAATTGTTATGTAACAGAAGCAAAATCTCAAATTAGTATTATGGATAATGTATGTACTAGTATTGATATGATCGCTGGCCCGTCTGAGCTATTAATAATTTCTGACAAGTATTCTAATCCTGATTTTATAGCATCTGATTTAATATCTCAGCTTGAACATGGTAAAGACTCTCATGTAATATTAATAACTAATCATAAACCTTTATTTAAAAAAGTTTTTAATTCTTTAAGAATACAATTAAATGATATTCCTAGGAAAAACATTGTTGAATTTTCTTTATCAAATAGCAAATTTATTTTGACAGATGATTTAATTAATTGTATAAAAATATCTAATTTATATTCTCCAGAGCATCTTGCTATATATACTAAAAATTTTAAATCATTGTTAAAATATGTAGAAAATGCTGGATCTATTTTTTTGGGGCAATGGTCTCCTGAATCTATTGGTGATTATGCATCTGGAACTAATCATGTATTGCCTACATATGGTTATGCATCATCTGTATCTGGAATAGGATTGAAAGATTTTATAAAAAATATTACAATTCAAGAATTAACTTATGAAGGTTTTTTAAAACTTTCTAATACTGTAGAAACTTTGTCTTCTGTAGAAGGATTAGAAGGTCATAGAAATTCTATTTATATTAGAAGAAAATATTTAAAGGAGAAATATAATCTTGGATTTTAAAAAGTTAGTTAAATTTGACATAAAAAAATTTTCTTCATATAAATCAGCTAGAAGTTTATGTGTTAAAGGAAATATTTGGTTAAATGCAAATGAATCTCCAATTAGTTATGAATTTTCAACAGTAAACAAACATTTAAATAGATACCCAGATTCTCAATCTAAAGATATACTTTATAAATATTCTAAATATTCTAATATAGATTATAACAACATATTAATTAGTAGAGGTATAGATGAATCTATTGAATTATTAATAAAAACTTTTTGCAATCCTTTTGTAGATAAAATAATATATTTTTATCCAACATATGATATGTATAAAATTACTGCAGAAATATTTGGAGTAGAATCAATTAAAATTTTTTTAAAAAATGATAGTTTAAAAAAATATGAAAAAATAAAAAATAATATAAATTATATAAAATTAATATATATTTGTAGACCTAATAATCCTACTGGATGTTTAATGTCTAAAAAAGAATTAATAAATATATTAGAAATTACTTTTGGTAAAGCTTTAGTAATTGTAGATGAAGCATATATTGAATTTTGTATTTTAGAAAGTGTAGTGCCTTTAATAAAGAAATATTCTAATTTAGTTGTATTAAGAACACTTTCTAAAGCATTTGGATTAGCTGGTATAAGATGTGGTTTTACTTTAGCTAATAGTGAAATTATAAAAATTTTGAATAAAGTAATATCTCCATATCCTATACCAAGTATAACGTATGAAATTGCTAATTTTGCATTAAATAAATCTTTTTTAAATTTTATGGAAAAAACTGTATTAAAATTAAATAAAAACAAAAATTGGTTGTTAAAAGAATTAAAAAAAATTAGTTATGTTAAAAAAATTTTTAAAAGTTTTGCGAATTATATATTAGTTGAATTTTATGACTCTAGTTTTATTTTTAAAAACATGAATAAAAAAGGAATAATATTAAGAGATCAAAGTTATAAAAAAGGATTAAAAAATTGCATAAGGATTTCTGTAGGAAATAAGATAGAATGTAAAAAATTAATTTATGAACTGAAAAAAAAAATATTATAAAATTCTATAATAATTTGTCAAAAATCGAAATTATGAAAAAAAAATTTTTATTTATAGATAGAGATGGAACTATTATTAATGAACCTTTATCAGATTTTAAAATAGATTCAATAAATAAATTAAAATTTGAAAAAAATGTGTTTTCTGTTTTATCAAGTTTTAAGAAAAAAGACTATCATTTTGTAATAGTTACAAATCAAGATGGTTTAGGAACAAAAGAGTTTCCTAAAGAAAAATTTAATTATGTAAATAATTTTATTATTAATGTTTTTTTGTCTCAAGGTATAAAATTTTATGACTTTTTTATTTGTCCTCATTATTTAAAAGAAAATTGTAAATGTAGAAAACCTAAAATTGGATTGTTAAAAAAATTTATTAAGAATAATAAAATAGATAAAAAAAATAGCTTTGTTATAGGAGATAGAAAAACAGATATAGAGTTTGCTAAAAATATTGGAATTAAAGGGATTTTATATAATAAAAATAGTTTTAATTGGAGTAAAATTAAAAAAAAAATAATTTATAGTAATGAAATAATAAAGTTTAATAGAATTACGAAAGAAACTAATGTTTTAATCAATTTAAATATTAATAAATATGTTAAAAGTAAAATTAATACTGGAATAAAGTTTTTAGATCATATGTTAGAACAATTTTCTTTTCATGCTAAAATTTATTTATTTATAAAAGTTATAGGTGATTTGCATATAGATGATCATCATACTATAGAAGATGTAGCTATTTCACTAGGAAGATCTATTTTAACAGCTGTTAAAAAAAGAAAATATATTAATAGATTTGGTTTAGGTATAATACCTATGGATGAAAGTATATCTAAATGTGTATTAGATATTTCTGGAAGACCTTACATTAAATTTAATACTAATTTAAGTGGTAATATATTAGGAGATTTAAATTTAAATATGATAAAGCACTTTTTTTATTCATTAAGCTATTCAATGAAAAGTACTATACATTTTAAATCTTTTGGAGAGAATGATCATCATATTTGTGAAAGTATATTCAAATCTTTTGGAGTTGCTTTTAGAAAGGCAATTTTTTCTAATTGTAACAATATTCCTAGTACTAAAGGGGTTTTATTATGATTTATAAAATAGTTATATTAGATACAGAATCTTCTAATGTATCTTCTTTAATATGGTCTATTAATAGATTAGGATATAAACCTATTGTTTCTAATGATTTAAATGTTATTAAAAAATCTGATAGATTATTTTTGCCTGGTGTTGGTACAGCACAATCTGTAATGAATATAATTAAAAAAAAAAATCTTTTGAATGAAATATTAAATTATAAAAATCCTATTTTAGGTATTTGCTTAGGAATGCAAATATTTTGTAAATATAGTGAAGAAAGTAGTAATAATAATATAACAAAAACTTTAAACATTTTTAAAGATCATGCATCTTTAATAAAATCTAATAGATTGCCTGTTCCACACATTGGATGGAATAATGTTGTGCATAATAATAAAAGTGTTTTATTTAAAAATATATTACAAGGATCTAGATTTTATTTTGTGCATAGTTATTATGTTCCAATAAATAAATATACTGTTTCTTACACTTTTTATGAAAAATATTTTAGTTCAGCTATACAAATAAAAAATTTTTTTGGAGTTCAATTTCATCCAGAAAAATCAGGAAATGTAGGTTCATTATTATTAAAAAATTTTTTGGCGGTATAAATTATGATAATTCCATCATTAGATATATTAGATAATAATATAGTTAGATTATATCAAGGTAATTATAAAAAAATAAAATTTTATGATAATAATTTATTTTTTTTAATTGAACAATATAGATTAAATGGAGCTAAATTATTACATTTAGTTGATTTAAATGGAAGCAGGGATCCTAAAAAAAGACAAATTAAGTTTATTGATAAAGTTGTTAAAAATATAAATATACCTGTTCAAATAGGAGGAGGTATTAGAAATATTGAAGATATAGAAAGTTTATTATTATCTGGAGTAAAAAGAGTAGTTATAGGATCTATTGCTATTAACAATCGTGAAGAAGTAAAAAAATGGTTTATAAAATATAGTGAAAAGCTTGTATTAGCTGTAGATGTTTTTATTAATGATAAAAATATAAAAGAAGTAAAGATAAATGGTTGGAGAGAAAAAACTAATGTAGATATGATAGATTTAATTTCAGAATATGTAGAACATGGTATGAAATATTTATTGTGTACTGATATAAAAAAAGATGGAACATTTAACGGCCCAAATATTAGTTTGTACAAAGAAATAGTAAAAAAGTTTAATAATTTATTAATTCAAGCATCTGGAGGAGTGAGTTGTTTAAAAGATATAGAAGAAATTAAATCTACTGGTGTTAATGATGTTATAGTTGGAAGAGCTCTTTTAGAAAATAGATTCAATTTATCGGAGGCTATTTCATGTTGGCAAAAAGGATCATTCCTTGTTTAGATATAAAAAATAATAAAGTAGTTAAAGGGAAAAAATTTAGAAATCATAAAATTATTTCTGAAGATATTTTATCTTTAGTAAGTAGATATGTTAAAGAGGGAGCTGACGAATTAGTTTTTTATGATATCACTGCTTATACAAGTAATAAATTAGTAAACAAAAATTGGATATATAAAATATCAAAAATTTTAGATATACCATTTTGCGTGGCCGGGGGAATTAAAAGTATTGAAGATGCTAAAAAAATATTGTCTAATGGTGCAGACAAAATATCAATAAATTCTTCAGCAATTGATAACCCAAAATTAATTAGTAAATTAGCAGATAAGTTTGGTAAACAATGTATAGTTGTTGGAATTGATTCTATGTTTGACAGAATATCAAAAAAATATTTTGTTTTTAAATATACAGGAGATTCTTCTAAAACAATTAAAACTAATATATATACTTTAGATTGGGTTAAGAAAGTGCAAAAGCTAGGAGCCGGAGAAATAGTTTTAAACGTAATAAATTTTGATGGTTTAAATTCTGGATATGATATAAATCAATTGAAAAGTATTAAAAAGATTTGTAAAGTCCCATTAATTGCTTCTAGTGGAGCAGGTTGTTATAGTCATTTTTACAAAGTTTTTTTGAAATCTAATGTGGACGGTGCGTTAGCTGCATCTGTTTTCCATAGTAAAAGAATTAATATTAAGAAATTAAAAAATTATTTATTTGAAAAAGGTATAGAAGTTAGATTATGATTAATAAAAAATATATTAGTTTAATAAATTGGAGTAAAGTTAATAATATAATTCCAGTAATAATACAGCATAAATTGTCTGGTAAAGTTTTAATGCTAGGATATATGAATTATGAAGCATTAAAAAAAACTATTTCTAAAAAAATTGTGACTTTTTTTTCTAGAGTTAAAAATAGATTATGGACTAAGGGAGAAACATCAGGAAATTACTTAAAAGTTATAGATATTATATTAGACTGCGATAATGATAGTATATTAATAATAGTTAATCCTTTAGGTAATACTTGTCATTTAAATAATAATAGTTGCTTTAAATACAAAAATACTATTTTTGATTTTTTATATAAATTAGATAATAAAATAGAATATAAAAAAAAAAATAGTAAAAATTCTTATACTAAAAAACTTTATAAATCTGGAATTTATAGAATATCTCAAAAAGTTGGAGAAGAGTCTGTAGAAACTATATTAGCTGCTACAAAAAAAGATACTGATGAATTAATTAATGAGACATCTGATTTAATTTATCATATATTAGTTTTGTTGCATGCAAAAAATTTAAGTTTATATAATGTAATTTCTAAATTGGTTGAACGTAATAAAATTAATAAAAAGTAATTTAACATTTAATAAATTTTTAAAAAAAAATATTTATATTTTTTATATGAGGAACAATATGGAAAAAAGACAAATTGGAGTAGTTGGAATGTCTGTTATGGGAAGTAATTTATGTTTAAATTTAGAAAGAAATGGTTTTTTTGTTTCTATATTTAATAGATCTTTTGAAAAAGCTAAAAAAATAGTACTTGATAATCCTAATAAAAACATCTTTTGTTTTGAAAAAATTAAAGATTTCGTAAATTTTATTAAAACTCCTAGATGCATTTTATTAATGGTTAAATCAGGTAAAGTTACTGATAAAACAATTGAGTTAATAATTCCACATTTAAATAAAAATGATATAATAGTAGATTGTGGCAATTCTTTTTATAAAGATACTATACTAAGAGAAAAATATTTAAATAAAATAGGAATAAATTTTATTGGCGCTGGAATTTCAGGTGGAGAAAAAGGTGCTTTGTTTGGACCATCTATTATGCCTGGTGGTAATAAAAAAGTTTATAATTCTATTAAAAATATATTTTTTAAAATATCAGCTAATTATAAAGGAGTTTCATGTGTTGATTATATAGGTCCAAATGGTTCTGGTCATTATGTAAAAATGATTCATAATGCTATAGAATATGGAGATATGCAAATTATATCTGAATCTTATTCTTTATTAAAAAATTTGCTTAAATTAGACAATTATGAAATATCAGAAATTTTTAAAAAATGGAATAAAGGTGAATTAAATAGTTATTTGATAGAAATAACTAAATATATTTTTTTAAAAAAAGATAGTTCAGGTAAATATTTGATAGATTTAATTTCTGATGTAGCCAAAAATAAAGGCACAGGGAAATGGGCTAGCATAAATTCATTAGAAATAGAATCTCCTTTATCTTTAATTACTGAGTCTGTGTTTTATAGATATATATCTTCTTTAAAAATGGAAAGGACGTGTGCTTCTGATATATTAAAAGGCCCAGTTATTGATTTTTCTTGTAAAGAGAAAAACTTTTTTATAGAAGAATTAAGAAAATCTCTGTACTTTAGTAAGATAATATCTTATGCTCAAGGTTTTTCTCAAATGCATTTAGCTTCTAAATTAAATAATTGGAATTTAAATTATAAGAATATTGCTAAAATTTTTAGAGCCGGGTGTATAATTAGAGCTAAATTTTTAGATAAAATAATGTTAGCTTACGAAAAGAAAAGTAATTTAAATAATTTATTATTAGATGATTATTTT
The DNA here is from genome assembly GCF_039363085.1 of Buchnera aphidicola (Ceratoglyphina bambusae). GTDB lineage: Bacteria > Pseudomonadota > Gammaproteobacteria > Enterobacterales > Enterobacteriaceae > Buchnera_G > Buchnera_G aphidicola_E. The sequence continues at coordinate 86,742 of NZ_CP134982.1, forward strand.
ACTAAAATAACTTTTTCATATCAAAATTCATTAAGAAACATTTTGTCTACATCTATAAAATATGGTATACCAGTTCCTGCTTTATCTTCTGCAATTTCTTATTATGATAGTTATAGATCAAAAAGACTTTCTTCAAATTTAATACAAGCTCAAAGAGATTTTTTTGGATCACACACATACGAAAGAATAGATATGGATGGAAATTTTCATACTAATTGGAAATGATCTTTTAATTTTTTTTAACAAAAATATAATAATTTATTTAAAATATTTTCTAGCTATAAAAATTTTATAAAATTTTATAGCTATAAAAATATTTATTAATATAAATTGTTTAATAAAACATTATTTTTTATTTAGTTAATTAATTATTTTATAAGTTTTAAATTATTATTATGAAAAAAAAAAATTTAGTTACTTGTGCTTTACCATATGCAAATGGTCCTATTCATATAGGTCATTTATTAGAACATATTCAAGCGGATATATTTGTTAGATATAAAAGAATGATTGGAGAAAAAGTTTTTTTTATATGTGCTGATGATGCTCATGGTACAGCTATTATGTTAAAAGCTGAAGAAAAAAAAATTTCTGAAAAAATTTTAATTAAAAAAATTTTAGAAGATCATAAAAAAGATTTTTTTAATTTTAATATAATTTATGATAATTATCATTCAACACATTCTAAAGAAAATCTATTTTTTGTGAAAAAAGCATTTTATTTATTAAATAAAAAGAAATTAATATATATTAAAAAAATAAATCAATTTTATGATATAAAAAAAAAAATGTTTTTGTCAGATAGATATATAAAAGGAACTTGTCCAAATTGTAATTGCAAAAATCAATATGGAGATAATTGCTCATTATGTGGTTCTTTTTACTCAGTTATGGATTTATTATCTCCGAAATCTGCTATTTCTAAAAGTGATCTTGTGTTAAAAGATACTACTAATATATTTTTTAATTTATCTTATTTTGAAAAAATTTTAAAAAAATGGATTGTTTCTGGTGTATTAGACAATGCAATTTCTAAAAAAGTTATGGAATGGTTTGAAAATGGTTTAAAACATTGGTGTATCTCAAGAGATCATCCATATTTTGGTTTTAAAATTCCTGGTTTTAAAAAAAAATATTTTTATGTTTGGTTAGACGCTCCTATTGGATATATTAGTACATTTAAAAATTTAACTAACAAAAATAGTAAAATAAGTTTTAATGAATTTTGGAAGAAAAATAGTAAAAATAAATTATATCACTTTATAGGAAAAGATATAATTTATTTTCATAGTATATTTTGGCCTGCATTGTTAGATGTAATGTCTTTTAGAAAGCCTACTAAAATATATGTTCATGGTCATGTGAATATAAATGGAAAAAAAATTTCTAAATCAAAAAATAGTGTAATAACTGCAAAAAAATGGTTAAAAAATTTTAATTCTGATAGTTTACGTTATTATTATGCTTCTAAAATTTCTAAAAATTCGCAAGATATAAATATTAATGCATATGATTTTTTTAATAAAATAAATTCAGGATTAGTAAATAATGTTGTAAATTTAGCTATGAGAAACGCTAGTTTTATAAATAAATATTTTGATGGCATGCTTTCTAAAAAAATATATGACATTAAAAATTATAAAAGTTTTATTTTAAAAACAAATAAAATAGATTTTTTTTTTAAAAACATGCAATATAAAGATGTAATTAATGAGATTTTAAAAATATCTAGTTTCGCTAATTTTTATATTAACAAAAAATCCCCTTGGGTATTTATAAAAAATGTTAATAAATTTAATTATGTTCAAAATGTTTGTTCTCTTGGTATAAATTTTTTTAGAATAATTATGATTTATTTGAAGCCAATTGTTCCAAGTTTATCACACAAAGTTGAATTTTTTTTAAACACAAAATTAAATTTTAAAAATATAAAACGTCCTTTAATAAATCATAAAATTTCTAATATAAAAATTTTATATAAAAAAATATTTATAGAAGATTGCAAAAAATTTTTTGAAAATAAATAGTTTTTATATGTCATTTATCCAAGATATATGCCAATGTTTTTTAATATTTTCTTTGCTTTTTGACAAAAACAAACCAATTGCGGATATAAATGTTTCATTATAAAATAATAATGGAATATAATTCCTATATAAAATAGGTATTTTTAGTCGGTTTAAAATTTTTTTAATTTTACATTTTTTATTTATTTCATGTGTCAAAATTTTTTTTGAAAAATTAAATCTAATATTTACTAAATCTGTTTTTTTTGGAGGAGGTACTTTCATTCCATTTTTACTTTTTTTTATTTTACCTAATTCATGTGGTAAAATAATTTTTTTAAAAGGATAGTGGCAAAAAATTATTAAATTTTTGATATTTGGAATTAATTTGCAATAAAATATTATATTTTTATATTTTTGCAACTTATATTTTTTAAAATACATAGAAGGAGACTTATTTTTTTTTGTTAATATTATATCTTTATATATTTGATGATTTTTTTTGTATGAAATAAATTTTTTTGTTAAGTCGTGCATCCAATATCTTATAATTAAGATTATTATTTCTTTAGGAAATTTTATTATTTTTTTTATTTTTATTTCTGTTTTACTTAATTTGCATTTTTTTAATATAGAATGGATAAAAAAATTTATAACTTTTTTGTTTTCTTGACATATTTTTGTAGTTCTATAAAAATTTTTTAATAAAAAAGGCCATTTACTTTCAAGTATTGGAATTATTTTTATTCTAACAAAGTTTCTTTCAATATTTATATTGAAATTACTTTTATCTGTAATCCATTTTAATTTTTTTTTTATAGCCCATTTTTTTAAAATTTTTTTTTCAAATTTTATAAATGGTCTGATTAATAATTGTTTTTTATTGCCAAATTGTATAACTTTTTTTATACAAGATAGACCATCTGGTCCGCTTCCTCTTTTTAATGCTAATATTAATGTTTCGCATTGATCATTTAGATGATGTGCAGTCATTAATATTTCACGTTTTAACAATTCTTTTTTTATAATTTTATATCTATGTATTCTTAATGAACATTCTATATTATTTTTATATTTTTTATTTATTTTCTTTAATATAATTTTTATATTATTTTTTTTACATTGTTTATAGCAATGATAGCTCCATATATCAGAGTTTTTATTTATAGAATGATTTATATGTATTGCTCTTATTTTTATTTTTTTATTTTTTTTTTTTAATTCAATTAATTGATATAATAATACTGTAGAATCTAATCCACCGCTATATGAAACTAATATTTTTTGGTTTGGTTTTATATATTTAATAATATTTTCTATTAATAGTTTTTTTTTTTCATTGTAAAAGTTTTTATTATATAAATTTATACGTCCGAGTGGATTCGAACCACTGGCATCCATCATGTCATAATGGCACTCTAACCTGCTGAGTTACGGACGTAAATATTATTTTAATAATAATATATAAAAAAATAATTTTCAACATTATATTTATTTTTATTTTATTTATTTTTTGATATGTTTAATATATTTTAAATTTTTAATAATAATTCTTATGTGTAACATTATGTTTGTTGTTAAAGTTATGTTATTTATACCTATAAACAAAACTTTTGCGTATTTATATAATTTTAAAAAAAAACCTATAGTTGGAGGCAGAGTAATAATAAATTTTAAAAAAAATAAAAGTGTAGGAATTATATTGTCTTATAAAATATATAATAAAAATAAAAAAAATATAGAATTAAAATATGTAGATTCTATAATTGATAATTTTTCTATATTTAATTATTATGTTTGGAACACTATATTAAAATGTTCTAAATATTATAGATGTTCTATAAATTTTATCATTTTTTTTGGAGTTCCTAAATTTATAAAAAAAGGTAATTCTTTTAAAAATAAGTTAAATTTTGTTTGGTCAATAACTAAGCTAGGAAGATTAATAGATATAAATATTTTAAAAAAAACTCCTAAACAATTCTATACTTTGTCTTTATTAAGAAAAAAAAATATAGATAAAATATTTTTAAAAAAATGTAATATTTCAAATTATATATTTTCTCAACTTTGTAAAAAAAAATTATGTGAAAAAGTTTATAAAGATTTTAAAATATCTTTTATTAACAAAAATAAAATAAATAATAATTTTTTTTTAAAATCTAATGACGTTTTTTGTAAATATATTAATAGAATTTTAAGTAATTTGAATAATTTCAGTACATGGTTAATAACAGATAATTTATTTTATATGAAATTAAAATTTTATTTCGCTTTATTTAAAAATATATTAAAAAATGATTTAAAAATATTGTTCATAGTTTCTAATTTGTATATGTTGAATAAAATAAAAAATGAAATAAAAAAAAATATGTCATATCCTATATATTCTTATCATTCTAAGCTTACAGATAGTAAAAAAATAAAATGTTGGAATGAGTTTCAAAAAAAAAATGCTTCAATAATAATTTCTACCAAAGTTGGAGTTTTTGTTCCTATTAAAAATTTAGGAATAATTATATTAGATGAAGAAAATAATTTATCTTATAGAGTTTTAGGTAAGTGGACATTTAACTTAAAAAGTGTAATCCTATTAAGGTCTTATTATGAAAAAATTCCAGTTATTTTAGAGTCTTCTGAGCCAAATTTAAGTACATTATATAATGTTCAAAAAAACAAAATAAATTGTATTAAAATATCGAATGACATATTAAATTTTTATAAAAATTTAAAAAAAATATTAATAGACATTAAAATTGAAAGATTTAGAGGTGTTTTTTCTTTATCTTTAATAAAAGAAATTAATTTTCATTTAAAAAATAATTATAATATATGTTTAATTATAGATGGATTTTCTTATATGTTTTATTTTGTTAAATGTTTTAAATGTAATTATATTTTTAGATGTAATGTATGTTATCAAATTTGTGAATTTAAAATTCATGAAGGTGTTTTTGTTTGTAGATTTTGTTTTAATATAAATAAAGAATTTAAATGTTTATATTGTAAATGTGAAAAATTTGTTTATAGTCGTTGTAATACTTCTTTTTTAATAAAAAATATTAAAGAAATTTTTGATAATACTGTAATTATATTTTTAGATAAAAATAACACAAACAAAAATATTAAATTTTTTTCTAAATCTATTTTTATAAGTAAAAAAAAATACCTTTATAAATATAATTTGTATAATATTAAATTATTAATTTTTTTATATATAGATTATTATTTTTTATTTCCAAATTTTAGATCTACAGAATATTTTAGTCAAATATATTATAGTATAATAAGATTATTTTTAGAATCTTATAATTCTTCTTTTAAAATAATTATACAAACTAATTTAATTTATAATATGTTGTTTAAAAAATTAATTTATAATGGTTATAATAATTTTTCTAAATATTTATTAAAATGTAGAAAGAAATATAAATTACCTCCATTTAGTTTACATGCAATTTTTAGAATAGAAAGTAATAAAAAACATAAAATTTTATTTTTTTTAAAATATATAAAACCTTTTCTGGAAAAAATATCTAAAAAAGAGAAAAAATTTTGGTTTATGTGTTCTAATTATATTTTTTTAGAAAAATATAAAAAATTTTTTTATTATAATATATTATTTTCTAATAATACTAAATTTGCTTTAAGAAAAATTTTTGATAAAATATTAAAATATTTTAATAAATTTTTATCTTATAATAAAATATATTTAATATTTGATATAGATTCAGTACAAATTATTTCATTTTATTAGTTAAATACTAAAGTTAAGTTTATTTTTAAAATATTTTTAAAAAATCAATATTAACATTATAAAGAAAAAATTTATGTTAAATAAAATAATAATAAATGAATTTAAAAAATCAGGTATAATAGATAAAATTACCGATGAAAAGAGTTTTTTAGAAGAAATTAAAAAAAATAAAAATATTACATTGTATTGCGGGTTTGATCCTACTTCTGATAGTTTACATATAGGTCATATATTACCTTTGTTATTTTTGAAAAAAGTTCAAAAATATAAAAATAAAATAATAATTTTGATAGGAGGGGCTACTAGTTTAATAGGAGATCCTAGTTTTAAGGATGATGAAAGAAAGCTTATTAGTAAAAAAAATATTTTAAAGTATCAATCTAAATTATTTGATCAGATATCATATTTTTTAAATAAACATTTTGATATTAAAAATGTTAAAATTATTAATAATTATAATTGGTTTAATGATATGAATATTTTAAAATTTTTAAGAAATGTAGGAAAATATTTTAATATAAAAAATATGATACAAAAAACTTCTGTTAAAAAAAGAATAAATAGAATTGATAAAAATATGTCTTTTACAGAATTTTCTTATAGTTTATTACAATCATATGATTTTTCTTACTTATATAAAAATTATAATACTATATTACAAGTAGGAGGATCAGATCAATGGGGTAATATTGTATCAGGAATAAATTTAACTAAAAAATTATATAACAAAAAAGTTTTTGGAATTACAATTCCATTATTTACAAAAAAAAATGGAAAAAAATTTGGTAAAAGTGAAAAAGGATCTATTTGGTTAAATAAAAGAAAAACATCAGTTTTTGATTTTTATCAATTTTGGATAAACATTTCTGATGAAGAGTCTAATTATTTTATTAAAATATTTAACTTTTTAGATTTATTTAAAAAAAAAATTTATAATAATACAACAACCATAACATATAATATTATAAAAAATAAAAAACTTTTAGCTGATTCAATAACAAGATTTGTTCATGGTTATAAAGATTTTTGTATAGTTAAAAAAATTTCAAAAATATTATTTAATAAAAATTTCATTAAAATTAGTAATTTAAATTTTATATTTTTAACAAAAAAATATGTTGGAATACCAAAATTTTATATAAATAATAAAAGCACTTTAGAAGAAATTTTATTAAAAATATCTTTTACTAATTCTTTAAGTAATTCTAGAAAAATTATTTTGTCTGGATCAATAAAAATAAATAATGTTGTAATAAAAAATTGTAAACATGTTTTTAATAAATCAGAAAAAAAATTTTATCAATATTTTTTATTATCTAAAGGGAAAAAAAATTTTTGTGTTTTACAGTATGAACATATTATTAATTTATGTTAAAGCTTTTCCCACACCCACAAAAATTTTTTATATTATAATTTTTAAATTCAAAATTTTTATTTAATCCATTACTTACAAAATCTATCTCAGTATTTTTAAATATGTTTAAAAATTTTTTTGATATTAATATTTGTATTTTTTTATTTATAATTATTTTTTTTTTATTTTTTGTATAATCTTTAACATTTTCAATAAATTTCATTTTATATTTTAATCCAGCACAACCAGTTTTTTTTATATATATTTCTAAAATTTTAGAATTATATTTTTTTGTTAAAATTTCTATTTGTTTTATTGCATTTTTTGTAATTTTTATATTTTTGTATGTTTTTTTTTTCATATTTTGTATATTGATTTTATTTTTTTTTATAATAAATAAATAATTTTTAATTTTATTATATATTATAAGTTTTTACAAAAATATTTTACAGTATTTTATTTTATTTTTTTAATAATAATTATCTTGTTAAAAATACGTTTATATTATTAAAATTAAGTTTTAAAAGTTTTTCAAAAATATAATATTACATTATTAACATTTTAATTAAATTAAAATTTTAATATGATCTATTTATATAAAAAATAATTTAGTAATTTTTGAGGTATTATTTTTATGAAAAATTTAAAATTATTTATGTATTCTAAAAAAGAAATATTTTCTTTAATTTTTATTTTTTTAATGTCATTTTTAAGTTTTTTGGTAATAAAACCATTTATTTTTAGTTTTATTTGGTCGTGTATAATAGTAACATCTACATGGCCGATTATGTTAAAATTGCAAAAATATTTTTATGGTAAGCGTTATGTTGCTATAATTATAATGGTAATTTTTACTTTTTTGTTTATATTAGTTCCAATATTGTTATTTTTTAATATATTAATATATAATTTTAAATCTTTTATAATTTTTTTGTTTTCTAATAGTTTTAAGTTTCCTGAGCTTTCATATTTAAGAAATATTCCTTTAGTTGGAAAAAAAATATTTTTTAATTATAAAAATTTAAATGTTAATCATGGATCTGATTTTATTACATATTTACAACCTTATCTTGTAAAATTTTCAGAATTTTTTTTTATAAAAATAGGATATGTTAGTTCTATAATAATACAATTAAACTTTATATTAATATTTAATGTATTTCTTTATTTTAATGGAGAAAAATTTTTAGAAATAGCAAAAAATTTAGCTTGTAGAATTTCTTATAGGTATGGTAATTCTATGTTGTTATTAGTAGGAAAATCTATTAGAACAATATCTTTAGTAATTTTAGTTACTACTATTGTTCAAACTTTTTTAGGTTGGATAGGATTAATTATTTCAGAAATTCCAAATTGTTCTTTTTTTTTATTACTTATATCATTATTTTGTTTTATTCAATTAGGACCTCTTCCTATTTTAATACCATTGTCAATATGGTTATTTTTAAACAATAATTTCATTTTTGGCACAATACTTTTGTTTTGGAGTTTTTTTATATGCATATTAGATAATATATTAAGACCCATATTAATACGTTTAGGAATAAGATTACCCTTTCTTCTTATATTATCTGGAGTTATTGGTGGTTTAATTTCTTTTGGAGTAATAGGTGTTTTTATTGGACCAATAATTTTAGTTGTTATGCATAGGTTAATATTATCTTGGATATATAATAGATCATCTATTTCAAGATTTTTTTGAAACTTTTATATATTATATTATTTAACATTAGATTTCAAAATTTTTAATTTATTTATTATAAATATTTTTTCAATACAAAATTTATTGTTATTTAAAAATATTTTTTTTTTAAAATTTTCTTATAATTATTTATTATTTTAATTATTTTGCATTTTTGCAAATGTCTGGTAAATTTAAAATTATAGTATATTTTTTGTTTTTTCTTATTAAAAGTTATTTTTGAGTATATATATTTATAATTTATATTTTTATGTATTTTATTTAATAAATATTTTTATAGAGAGTCAAATGAAAAAAATAAACAAATTAAGAATTAATAAAATTGATAAATTAATTACATTATATAAAATATATAATAATTACAAATTAAGTGAAGATATTGTAAATAATATTTATAATTCTAGAAAAAATATTTATAATATAATGAGAGGTAAGGATAAAAGATTATTAGTAATTATTGGGCCATGCTCTATTCACGATCCAGATGCTGCTTTTGATTATGCTAATAGATTATTAGAACAGAGGAAAAAATATAGTTCTAGATTAGAAATTGTTATGAGAACATATTTTGAAAAACCCAGAACAATAGTAGGATGGAAAGGATTAATTGTAGATCCATATTTAGATGGAAGTTTTAAGATAAATGATGGTTTAAAAATTGCTAGAAAATTATTAATAGATATAAATAAAATAGGTTTACCTTTAGCTACTGAATTTTTAGATATGTCTATATGTCATTTTACGCATGATTTAATTAGTTGGGGCGCTATAGGAGCTAGAACTACTGAAAGTCAAACACATAGAGAAATGGCATCTTCATTATCTTGCCCTATTGGTTTTAAAAATGGTACAGATGGAAATATAAAAATTGCTATAGATGCTATAAAGTCCGCCAAACATAAACATTTATTTATAACCTTTGATCCAAATGGAAAAATGTTTGTATATAACACATCAGGTAATAAAAAATCTCATATCATAATGAGGGGAGGTAAAAAACCTAATTACAAAGAAGTTGATATTAAAAATGCAATATTATTATTAAAAAAAAATAATTTGTGTAAAAATATAATGATAGATTTTAGTCATGCTAATTGTTTTAAAAATCATATTTTGCAATTAAAAGTTTCAGAATCTATTTGTTCGCAAATTTGTAAAGGAAACATGTCTATTTCTGGTGTTATGATAGAGAGTTTTATAGAAGAAGGTTCTCAAGACATAAAAGATAATAATAATTTAATTTATGGAAAGTCTATCACTGATCCTTGTTTAAGTTGGGAAGATAGTAAAATCATTTTAAAAGATTTAGCTAATTCTATAAATTGCAGATTTTAGATTGAAATAGTACCAGTTCTTTTAGGCTGGTACAAGTTATTATGAAATATTTTTTTATATATTCTAAATTTTAATTTTTATTAAGTTTCAAAATATTTAATTTTTATTAAACTAATATTAGAAAGGATTTAATATGTCAGTAGTAATATTTCCTGATGGATCTAGAAAAATATATACAGAAAAGTTTTTAACAAAAAATATTTTTAAAAATATTAATATAAAAAATGAATTTTTAATTGCATTAAAAGTAGACAATAAATTAATTGATTTAAACGATTCAATTAATAGATATAAAAAAGTGTTTTTAATAACAAATAAAAAATATAAAATTTTTTTAAAATTAATACGATCTACTTGCGCAAATTTACTATCTCATTCTATTAAAAAAATATGGCCTAATTCTAAAATGGCTGGATTTAAAATTACTACAAATGGTTTTTATTGTGATTTTGATGTTCCAGAAAATTTTAATAATAAACATTTAATTTTAATATATAATAAAATGATAGAACTATGTAAAAGAAAATATGTAATAACTAAAAGATCATTTTCTGTGGATAGATTAATAAAATTTTTTTTTTCTAGAAAAGAAATTTATCAAGTTGAAATTTTAAAAGAAATTAAAAAAAAAAATGAATTTATAAATATTTATTTTCATAATAATTATTTAATTTTTATTCCTGGAGTTCAATTATATAATATAAATTTATGTATAAATTTTTCTTTAACGAAATTTTCTGGAGTATATTGGAAAAATGATAAAAAAAATAAAGTTTTACAAAGAATATATTGTATATCTTTAGATTCTAAAAAAACTCTATTAAATTGTTTAAAAAAAAATGTAGAAAATATTGAAGTAGATCATAGAAAAATTGGATCCAAATTGAATTTATATCATATTCAAAAAGAATCCCCTGGTATGATATTTTGGCATAAAAATGGTTTAATTATATTTAAATTATTAAAGAAATTTATTAGAAAGCATTTGGAAAAATATGACTATGAAGAAGTTTCTACTCCATTAATTATGAAAAAAATTATTTGGGAAAAAAGCGGTCATTTAGGAAATTATGCAGATAATATTTTTAAAACTTTTTCTGAAAATAAAGAGTATTGTATTAAACCTATGAATTGTCCTGGTCACATTCAGATATTTAAAAAAAATATTAAATCTTATAAGGATTTACCTATTAGATTGTCTGAATTTGGAATATGTCATAGAAATGAATATTCTGGATCTTTGCATGGATTAATGAGAATTAGATCTTTCACTCAAGATGATGCGCATATTTTTTGTAGTAAATATCAAATTGAAAATGAAGTTAATAATTGTATTGATATGATATTTGATATATATAAAATTTTTAATTTCAATAATGTTAAAGTGCAATTTTCTACTAGACCTAAAAAAAGTATAGGTAGTGATAGTACTTGGGAATTTTCAGAAAATCTTTTATCTAAAATTTTAAATAATAAGAATATTAAATTTACAATTAAAACAGGAGAAGGTGCTTTTTATGGTCCTAAAATAGAATTTATATTAAAAGATAGTTTAAACAGATTTTGGCAATGTGGAACTATTCAGTTAGATTTTTATATTGCTAAACGTTTAAAAGTTTTTTATATTAACAAACATAATATAAAAAAAAATCCTATTATAATTCATAGAGCTATTTTAGGATCTATAGAAAGATTTATAGGAATATTAATAGAAGAATATAATGGATATTTTCCATTATGGTTAGCTCCTATACAAATTGTTATATTAAGTATAACTGAAAAAAATATAAATTATGTAAACAATCTTTTTGTTAAATTGAAGTCAAATAATTTTAGAATAATATATGATATTAAAAATATTCCATTAAATGCTAAAATAAGAAAATATTCTTATATGAAAATACCATATATTTTAATTTGTGGTGATAGAGAAGAAAAAAATTCTAATTTTACTGTTAGATATATGAGTGGTAAAATTGTTAATAACGTTTTTTTAAAAGATTTTGTAAAACAAACTATTAAAAAAATATATTCTTATAGTTTTTTTTAATTTTGAGGAAATATAGTATTAAATTAAAAAAGAAAATTAAATATGTTCGTTCTAATAGAATAAACAATGAAATACGAGCACAAAACGTTCGTTTAATAGGAATTAATGGTAATTTAATAGGGATAGTTAGTTTAAGAAAAGCTTTATATGAAGCAGAAAAATGCGGTCATGATTTAGTAGAAATTAGTACTAATTCAGATCCAATAGTATGTAGAATAATGAACTATGGAAAGTTTTTATATGAAAAAAGTAAAAGTAATAAAATACAAAATAAAAAACAAAAAAGAATTCAAATAAAAGAAATAAAATTAAGGCCTGTTACGTTTGAAGGTGATTATCAAGTAAAATTGAATAGATTAAAGAAGTTTTTATTATTAGGTAATAAGGTTAAAGTTACTATTAGATTCAGAGGAAGAGAAATGGCTCATAAAGAAATAGGAATAAACATGTTGCTTAGAGTTAAAAAAGATCTATCTTCTCTTTCTACAGTAGATTTTTTTCCAAAAAGAATTGAAGGGAGGCAGATGATTATGCTTCTTTCGTCAAAAAGAAAAAAAAATATTTAAAATTTTAATATTTTGGAATTTAAGTATGCTTAAAATAAAAACGCTAAAAAGCGCATCAAAAAGATTTAAAAAAACTTCCTCTGGGCTATTTAAAAGGAAAAAAAGTAATTTACGTCATTTATTAACTAAAAAAAATAAAAATTATAAAAGAAATTTAAGAAAAAAAATAGTTATTTCAAAACATGATAATAAAAAAGTTAATTTATTTTTACCATATTTATAATTTTTTTGATTTAACATATTTTCATATGGAGAAAACATGACAAGAATAAAGCGTGGTGTTAAATCCCATGCTCGTCATAAGAAAATTTTAAAAAAAGCTAAAGGATATTATGGAGCTAGATCTAGAGTGTATAGAGTTGCTAACCAAGCTGTAATAAAAGCTTCTCAATATTCTTATAGAGACAGAAGACAGAAAAAACGTCAATTTCGCAGACTATGGATAGTTAGAATAAATGCAGAAAGTAGAATTTATAATTTATCTTATAGTAGTTTTTTAAATGGATTAAAAAAATCTAATATAATTATAAATAGAAAAATTCTTTCTGAAATTGCTGTCTCAGATAAAAATTTATTTAAAACTTTAGTTATAGAAGTAAAAAAAGTAATATAATGTTTTAAATGTATATTATAAAATTATATTTTTTAATTTTTATTATTATAATTTGTTTCATTATTTTAATATTAAAAAAGCTTCCTATGTTGGAAGCTTTTTTAATATTAAAACTTCTAGAATCGTTAATAATTTAAAAATATGAATAAAAATAAAATTGAATTTTTTATTACGGTTATAATGGCTATTGTAGATAATATAAAAAATATCTCGTATTTAAAAAAGTTTAAAAAAAAAATTTTAGGTAAACATAGTTACTTATCTAATAAGATGAAGCAATTAAAATTTTTAGAATTAAATAAAAAAATATTTTTTGGAAAAATTTTAAACAAATCTTTTAAAAAAATTAAAATTCATTTTTTAAATCGAGAGAAGAAATTAAAAATTAATTTTGTTAAAAATTATGATATTAATAGAAATTTTGATTATACACTACCAGGTAAAAAACTTTTATTTGGATCATTACATCCAATAACTAAATCTATTTATAAAATAGAAGATTTTTTTTCTAAAATAGGTTTTAGCATAATTAATGGATATGAGATTGAAGATGAATATCATAATTTTAGTTGTTTGAATATACCCAAAGATCATCCATCTAGAAATAAAAAAGATACCTTTTGGTTAAGTGATAATATATTATTACGTACTCAAACTTCTAATATGCAAGTTCATATTATGAAAAATAAAAAATTTCCTATAAAGATAATATCTTCTGGTAAAGTTTATAGAAATGATAACGATATAAAACACACTCCTATGTTTCATCAAATAGAAGGCTTAATTGTTAGTAAAAATATTAGTTTTGCTAATTTGAAATGGATAATATGTAAGTTTTTAAATTTTTTTTTTAAAAAAAAAATTTCTATAAGATTTAGAAATTCATATTTTCCATTTACTGTTCTATCAGCAGAAGTTGATATAAAAGAACAAAATGGTAAATGGTTAGAGATACTAGGATGTGGAATAGTTCATCCAAATGTATTGGACAATATGAATATAGATTATAAAAAATATTCTGGTTGTGCTTTTGGTATAGGAATAGAAAGATTAACAATGTTATATTATGAGACATTAGATTTAAGAAATTTTTTTGAAAATAATTTAAATTTTCTTAAACAATTTTAATAAAGAGAAAAAAATGAAAATAAGTAAAAGTTGGATTGTAGAATGGTTAGATTCTTCAATTAATGTAAAAGATATTTATAAAAGTTTAAACAAGTCTGGTATAGAAGTAGAAAATTTTAAAAAAGTTTTTATTAATAATTATAATTTGTGTTATGGTAAAATATTAAGTAGAAAAAAAATTGTTTTAAGAGATATTTTTTTTTTTAAATATAATGTTAAAATAAAAAAAAATAAATTTTTAAAAATATTATCTAAATTTAAATGTAATGTTAATAAAATATTTGTTTTATCTATTTGTAAAAATTCTTTTCCTCAAAGAATTTTTGATTCTTTACAAAAATATCATCATTCTTCTTCCGAAGGTTTTTTATGTTCACCATTTTCTATTGGTGTTTCTACAAAAAAAAAACAACCAGTAGAATTGTCTGAATATAATAGTATGAATAAAATTATAAATAAAAATTTTTATATTTGTGATTATATAATTAAATTAAATATTCCTTATAATAGAATAGAAGAATTAAGTGTTTTAGGGATTTCTAGAGAAATATATTCTATAAATAATATATTATTTCCTAATTTAATAAATAATAATAAAAATATTTCTTATGTTAGTAATTTTTTTAATGTATACGTTGAAGAAAATATAAATAATTACAGTTATGTGGGTAGAATTTTCAATAAAATAAATTTTTTTGCTGATACTCCAGAATGGATGTTGCATAGATTAAAAATTAATGGATTTAAGAATAAAAATGTTTTAAAAAATATAATAAATTATGTATTTTTAGAATTAGGAGAATCATTTCATATTTTTAATATTGATTCAGGAAATAAAAAAATATTTATAAAAATTTTAAAAAATTTTCAAAAAATTTGTGTAAATAAAAAAATTTTTTTTTTAAAAAAAAATGTGTTAGTGATTTGTAATAAAAAAAAAATATTAGTATTTGGAAATAATTACAATACTGAAAATTTTTATAATAAAAAAAAACATAATAGAATATTTTTAGGATCACTTTTTTTAAAAGATTCAGTGTTTAAAAACTATAAAAAAAATAGTTTTAATGAATATAATATAAATTATTTTAAATATAGTACTAATTTAAAAATTCAGTTGTTTGCATTAAATTACATTACTAAATTAATTTTAAGAATTTGCGGGGGGGATGCTGAGGATATTTTTAACATAAAAAATGTTAGTGAAGTTAAAAAAAAAAAAATTGTTTTATTTAAAAATAAAATTAAAAAAATTATAGGTATAAAAATACCTAATATTATTATTGAAAAAATTTTATATACATTAGGTTATAAATTTTATAAAAATAAATTTGGGTGGAATATAGTAGTTCCTTATTGGAGAAAAGATATTTTAATTGAAGAAGATGTAATATCTGATATATTAAGAATTTATGGAATAGATAGAATATCTAATATTTCACCTTTAGAAAAATGTCAAATACATAAGAATGATTTTTTAAACTATAATATTTTAAAAAAAATAAAATATTTTTTAAAAAATATAGGTTATAATGAAGTAATAAATTATAGTTTTATAGATATATATTATAAAAATATCTTTTGCTCTGATCTTAATGATATAATTATTAAAAATCCTATTTCTAAAAATATGTCTGTTATGAGATCTTCTTTATGGCCATGTTTGTTAAATAATTTTATATATAATAAAAATAGACAACAAGATCATATTCGTTTATTTGAATCTGGATATTGTTTTATAAAAGATAAAAAAAAATATTTAGGAATAAATCAAAAATTTTTACTTTCTGGAATTTTATATGGAAAATTAAATAAATTAGATTGGAGTACAAAGGAAAGAGATTTAGATTTTTATGATTTAAAAGGAGATATAGAGTCTATTCTAAAATTTTTTAGATTAGATAATAATGTAACATTTATTAAAGAAAAAATAAATGGATTAAAAGAAAATTTTAGTTTTTATATTTTTTTAAACAAAAAATGTATTGGTAAATTTGGTAAGTTATCTTCTTCTGCTCTGAAAAAAAATAATTTTAAAAAGAAATTTAATATATTTTTATTTGAAATATATTTTGATGATATAAATAAAAAACAAATTTTTAAAATAAACAAAATTTCTAGTTATCCTAAAATTATTAGAGATATTTCTATTATAGTTTCGGAAAATATAAAATATATTAAAGTAACAGAATTTTTTAAAAAAATATTTAAAAAATATTTGATAGAATTTAAGATATTTGATTTATATACAGGCAGCAAAATACCTAAAGGGAAAAAAAGTATATCTATTAGATTAGTATTACAAAGCTTGAATAAAACATTAAAAGAATCTTATATAGATAATATAATTGAAAACAATATGAAAATTTTAAAATTAAAATTTAATGCTATAATAAAATGTAAATAGAAAGTATTTTTTATAAATATTTTATATTTTAATTTTTATAAAAATGTTGCTAATAAAATTAACAACATATTTTAAATTTTATATAAAATTTAGTTTATATTTTTTTTAAATCAATAATTTTTTTAAATTCTTTTATAATTTTTTGAAGAATTAGTATTCTGTTTGTTCTAATAATTATATTTTTATCATTTATAAATATTTTTTTAAATAGTAAGTTAGTTAATTTACATATTATATTCATATAATAGAATATATTTTTATAATTAAAACATTTTAACATATGTTTTCTTTTTTTTTCGAATATTAAAATTAAATTATATATTTTTTTTTCTATTTGATTATTAATAAATTTTTTATATATTTTATTCTTTTTGCTGTATTTATTATTTTTAGTTATATTTTTTATTCTTTTATATATATTTTTAACATCATTTATTTTTTCGTAATTTGAAACATAAAATATATTTAAATATATGTTTATTGGTATCATATTACATGTTTTTATTGAAGATTTTATTATTTTTTCATTAAAACAATATTTTTTTTTCATTAAATGTAATATTCTTTTTTTAAAATATTTTATAATTTTATTTTTAATATTTTTTTTTATTTTATTATTTTTATATAGTGAAATTGAAATTTTTATTAATTTTTTTATATCTATTCTAATTTTTTTTTCTAATAAAATTCTTATTATACCAATTGTATTTTTTCTTATATAAAATGGATCGTTTTTTCCATTTGGATGTTTACCTATAATGAATATTCCTACTATAGTATCTATTTTGTCAGAAATTGATATAGCGCAAGAAAGATTTGTTTTTGGAATTTTTGAAGTTTTTTTTAATGGATAATATTGTTCTTTTATAGATCGAGCTATTTTTTTATTTTCTTTTTGGATAATTGCATATTTCATTCCTATGTATCCTTGCATTTCAGGAAATTCAAGAACCATATTTGTTAAAAGATCACATTTCGATAATAAAGCAGATCTTATTGCATGTTTTTTATTAATTTTTATATTTTTAGAAATCCATAAAACTATTTTTTTTATTCTTATAGTTTTATTAAATAGATTTCCTAATTTTTCATGAAAAATATTTTTCTTTAATTTTTTTAATCTGCTTATTAACTTATTTTTAGTGTCTATTTTAAAAAAAAAATTTATGTCTTTTAATCTTTCATTTATTGTTTGTTCATTTTCTAATATTATTTTTTTTTTGTTTTCAGAAATTATATTAGATATTATTATAAAATATTTTATTAATTTTCCATATTTAGAGTATAAAGTTATACATTTTTGTGTTTTTTCTATTACATATATTATTAATCTTCTAGGCAATTTCAAGAATTTTTCTTTGAATGAGCCAATATAAATTTTAGGCCATTCTATTGTAGAATTTATTTCATTTAATATACTTTTGTTTTTTTTAAAAGTAGCGTTTATTATATTTATTTTTTTTTTTATATCTTTAACTATTTTTCTTTTTCTTTTTTTAAAATCTATTAATATTTTTCCTTCTTTTATTATTTTTTTTTTATATTCAGAAGCATCATTAATTTTTATGATTTTATTGTTTTTCATAAAAAAATGACCAAATGTATAATTGTGTGAATTTATTCCAAATATTTTTATTTTTAATATTTTATTGTCTAACATAGATAGTATATTTCTTACAGGTCTTATAAATTTGTTTTTTTTTGTATTCCAGTGCATAGATTTTATTATAGAAATTTTTTTTATAGAAATTATTATAACTTTTTTTAATTTTTTGTGTATTTTATATTTTTTTTTATTTTTTTTTATTTTTTTTTTAAAATTATCTTTTTTAATTAATATATTTTTTATTTCTATTATTAATCTCCTTGAAGTTGCATACCAAAATATTTTTTTATAATTTATTTTTTTTTTTTTTAATTCATTAATTATATTTTTATATAGAGATTTTATTATTGACAATAAATTTTTTGATGGTAATTCTTCTGTAATAATTTCTAATATAAATTTTTTTTTCAATTTTTTTTCCTCATGTTATTTTTCTTTATAACTTGCATTATTTTTAATACAATACTTTATTGCAATTTTTTTAGATAGACCTCTTATTTTAGAAATGTAATTTTGTCTTTCTGTGATAGAAAAATATTTTCTTGATTCTAATATATTAAATTTGTGTGTTGCTATTAACATATATTCATAAGATGGAAATATTAATGGATTTTTTAACATTATTAGTCTTTCAGACTCTTTAACATTTCTTTTAAAAGATGTAAATATTTCTTTTATATTAGCGAATTTAAAATTATAAGAACTTTGCTCTATTTCATTTTGTAGGTATAAATCTTTATATTTTATCTTATGTTTTTTATTTTTATTCCAGATCAATTTATATATGTTGTCTATATTTTGTATATGCATAGCAATTCTTTCTAATCCATATGTTATTTCTATAGTTGAAGGATTACATTCTAAACTACCTATTTTTTGGAAATATGTGAATTGTGTTACTTCTATCCCGTTTATTCTTATCTCCCATCCTATACCAGACGCTCCTATAGTTTTATTTTCCCAATTATCTTCAATAAATCTTATGTCTTGTTTTTTAGGATTTATATCAAGTTTTTTTAAAGATTTTATATATAATTCTTGTATATTTTTTGGAGGTGGATTAATTACTACTTGCATTTGATAATAATGTTGTAATCTATTTTTACTATTTGCATTTCTACTATCTGATGGTCTTCTGCATGCTTGTAAATAAATTCTAGAAAAATTTTTTGATAATATAGAATTAAAAAATGTTTCTTTATGAAAGGTTCCCGCTCCTACTGGTAGATCTATTGACGGTACTATAGTACATCCATTACTTTCCCAATATTTTTCTAAAATTTTTATTATTTTTTGTAATGTTTTTTTTTTATTATTCATATTTTTAAAAAATTTTTTATAAATTATTTATATGTTAATATATAAATAATTTTAAATACATATTTTTATTAAATAATTTTTAAAAATTTATATGAAAAAATATATAGGCTCTCATTTCAGCTCTGTTGGAGGTTTAGATACAGTTTTTAAGAAAGCTAAAAAAATTAATGCTGATGCAATATCATTTTTCGTAAAAAATCCAAGAAGATGGTTTGAAAATGATATTAATTATGATACTATAAAAAGTTTTAAGAATAATTTGAAAAAATATAATTTTAAATATAGTCAAATTTTACCTCATGCTGGTTATTTAATAAATTTATGTAATCCTATAAAAAAAAAATTAAATTTATCAAAAACATCTTTGTTGCATGAATTAATAAGATGTAAAAATTTGGGAATAAAATATTTAAATATTCATCCAGGTAATTATTTAGAAAAAGATAATTATAAATTTTGTTTAAAAACAGTTTCTAATTCTATAAATGAAGTTTTATCACAAATTGATGATATTTCTATAGTAATAGAAAATACATCTGGACATGGTACTAGTATAGGATATAGTTTTGAACATTTATATGAAATTATTAATTCAATAAATCATATATCTAGAGTTGGAATTTGTATAGATACTTGTCATTTGTTTTCTTATGGTTATGACATTAGTACTATTGAAGGGATAGAGAAAGTATTTTATAGATTTAATGATTTGATTGGTTTTAATTACCTCAAAGGATTGCATTTAAATAATTCTATAGGATGTCTTGGTAGTAAAATAGATAGACATGAAAATTTAGATTTTGGCCTGATAAAAAAATCTGTTTTTTCATTTATAATAAAAAATAAAAAGTTTAATGAAATTCCTATAATCTTAGAAACAAAAAAAAAAGAATATAGAAAAAATGAAATAAAATGGTTAAAATCATTTATTTAATGTAATAAAAATAAATTTATATATTATAATAGTATATTTCATGAAAATAAATTTTATATTTTTTTTCAATGTTTATTAAGGAAAAATATGGAAACAATTTTAAATGTTAATATTAGAAATTTAATTGGAACTAATAATATTAATAAACTAAAAAATCAAAATAAATGTCCTGCTATATTATATTCTATAGAAAATAAATCTGTTCCAATAGAATTAGATGAAAAAGAAATATTTAAATTAAAATTTATGAAAAACATTTATTTAAAAAAGATTTTTATTATTTTGAATAAAAAAAAATATTTAGTAAAAATAAAAGAAATACAAAGACATGTATTTAAAAATAATATATTACATATAGATTTTTTATTTATTAAACAAATTTATTAATTTTTTATTAAAAAATTTCGGCACGTATTTACTAATTTTATTCTATTTTAATATTTTTACGTGCCGCGTGCAAATATTTTTTTACATTTTTTGAAAAATAAAATATTATATTATTTTAATATTACCTCTTTATTTAATAAATCATTTTAATAAAAATGTATTATTACAATTTTTAATATTATAATAATATATATTAAAAATATATTTATTTGTTTTTTCTTTTTTTTTGCATTTTTTAAATATTTTGTTTAAAAATAATATTGTTAATATAAATACTATGTATAATTAAAATTATAAAAAACAATTTAAATTTTTTGTATATATAAAATATTAATTATTATAATTGCAATTACTTTAGCAGAAAAATGTATATATACTTATAATATATATTAAATAAAATTAGATACATTTTTTTATAGTATTTTTAAAATTCTAAACAGTAATGAAATTTTACATCTAGTAGGTGTTATTAATTTGCTTAAGAATATCGTTAAAATGCTATATTATATATTTATATTAAATTTTTTTATTAATAATTTATTTTTTTAAATATATCATATTTATATATAAAATTTTTAAATTTATATTTTAAATAATATTAATATAATAGTGTTATAAGTATACTATTGTATTTTTATTTTCAAATGTATATATAAATTTATTTTTTATAAAATAAATATAAATATGATAAAAGACTACAAAAAAATATATAAAAAATATTATTAAAAAATTATGTTCTATTTATTTATTAATTAAATATATAATATATTTTTTATATTTCTTTTATTTAATAATGTTTAAAATTTGTTTTATTTTTTTTTATTTAAAAAATTTATTTTAATTTAATAAAAATTTTAATAACATATTTTTTTTTATATATATTTTATGAGGAAATTGTTTTGAAAAACTTTTTATACAAAAATTTTAAGATTAAAAAAGAATTAGGTCAGAATTTTTTGATAGATTATAATGTTAAAAATAATATCATAAATTACATAAATTTAAAAGAAAACGATACAATTTTTGAAATTGGGCCAGGTTTTGGGCATTTAACAGAATTTTTATTTAAACATGTTAAAAAATTGTCAGTTATAGAAATAGATGACAAATTAACATATTTTTTAAAAAAAAAATTTTTTAACAAGAGAATAAATATTTTTAATAAAAATGTTTTAAAATTTAATTTTTTTAAATATAATACTTCTAATAATTTAATTAGAATAGTTGGAAATTTACCGTATAATATTTCTGTTCCTATAATTTTTCATTGTTTATCTTTTATTAAAATAATTAAAGATATTCATTTTATGGTTCAATATGAAGTTGGTAATAAAATTTCTGCCCCTGTGAACAATAAATTTTATAGTAAGTTGAGCATATTTGTACAATATTATTTTTTAGTAAAAAAGATATTTAAAATAGATTCTAAATCGTTTTATCCTTCTCCTAAAGTTAAATCTTATTTTATAAAATTAATACCTAGAAAAAAAAATATTTATAAAAAGATAAATATAAATAATTTTAAGTACATAGTTTCTACAGCATTTCAGCAAAGAAGAAAAATTTTAAAAAATAGTTTATCCAAAATTTTTAGTGAAAATACTTTAATAAATTTAGGAATAAATCCTTTTTTAAGAGCTCAAAATTTAACAATTTTAGAATATTGCGTTCTCACAGAGAATTTTTCTAAATAAAAACATTAATTATTTTATTGATTTAAAAATTTTTTATTGATATAATATTAGAAATATATTTTTTGAAATTTTGTTTATAAAAAATGAGCATTTATTTTGTTGGAGATGTACATGGATGTTACAAGCAATTAAAAGCTTTATTAGAGAAAGTTGAATTCAATTATAGAAAAGACAAATTATGGATAACTGGAGATTTAGTATCTAAAGGTCCAGATTCTATGAAAGTATTAAACTTTTTAAATATTAATAAAAATTCTATAAAAACAGTTTTAGGTAATCATGATTTAAACTTGATTAGATTATATTTTAAAAATATTATTTATTCAAATAAGATTAGTAATTTAGAATATAATTATTTTGATAATAATTTTAGAAATATAATTAATCTATTGAGATTTCAACCTATTGTAAAAATGGATTTTAAAAAAAAATTTATACTATCACATGCTGGTATACCACCTCAATTAGATATTTACACTGTTAAATTATATGCCAAAAAAATTGAAAAAATCTTACGATCTGATGATTATGAAAAAATTTTAGAATTATTAACTATGATGCATAATAACATTTGTATATGGAATAAAAATTTATCTATTAATGAAAAATTAAAATTTGCAATAAATAGTTTTACAAGAATGAGGTATTGTTTTAGTAAAACTAAAAATTTAGATTTAGAGTATAAAGTTTTTCCTCCTGAAATTTCTAAAAATCATTTGATTCCATGGTTTTTAATTAAAAATAAAATACCTAAGGATTTTTTTTTAATTTTTGGTCATTGGTCTTCATTAAATGGTAGGTGTTTAGTAGATAAATTTTATGCTTTAGATACTGGTTGCTGCAAAGGAAATAAATTAACTTTATTAAGATGGAAAGATAAAAAAAAATTTTATGAGCCATTTTATTAAAATTAATTATTTTATAAACAAAATTATATAAATTTTTTTAATTTTACATAATTTTGTTTATAATAATTATTTATGTTTTATGTAATTTTTGTAATGATATTATGTTTTTTGTTGGATCTGATTTTAAAGATTTTACTGTAGCTATAGCTGAATTTATTGTAGTATCAAAATGAATATTATATTTTATTGCATTTTTAATTATTTTAAAAGAACTTTTTATAGATTCTTTACTATTATTTACAGTATTTATTATATAATCATATTTTTTGTTTTTTATGTTATATAAAATTTTTGATTTTGGTTCATTCATTTTTTTTACTATTAATGTTTTTATTTTTTTATTTTTTAAAAATTTATTTGTGCCAATTGTAGTTTCAATAAAAAATCCTATTTTTTTTAATTTTTTATATATTTTTACAATATATTTTTTATCAAAATTATTTACAGATATAAAAGCTCTTTTTACTTTTTTAATATTTGTTTTAGTAGATAATATTATTTTTGAAAATGCTTCAGAAAAATTTATTCCTATTCCCATTATTTCTCCAGTAGATTTCATTTCCGGGCCTAAAGCATATCCTGTATCATAAAATTTATTAAATGGAAATATTGATTCTTTTACAAAAACGTGTGATAAGATTTTTTTTTTTATAATTTTTTGTTTATTAATAGAAATTCCACAAATTACTTTTGTTGCTATTTTTACTAATGGTAGTCCTATAGCTTTTGAAACAAATGGTATCGTTCTAGAAGCTCTTGGATTTACTTCTAATATATATATTTTGTTTTTTTTAATTGCAAATTGTATGTTTATTATGCCTACAATTTTTAAATAAATAGATATTTTTTTTACTTGATTCTTTATTTTTTTTATAATTTTTTTACTTAATTTATATGTAGGAATAATACAAGCTGAGTCTCCAGAGTGTATTCCAGCGTTTTCTATATGTTCCATTATTCCAGCTATAAAAACTGTTTTTTTATCACAAATTGCATCTACATCTACTTCTACAGCATTTTCAATATAATGATCTATTAAAATTGGTGTTTTATTATTTTTTTTATAGAATTTTTTAAAATATTTTTTTAATTGGTTATCATTATATATTATTTCCATATTTTTCCCTCCTAACACATATGATGGTCTTACTATTATTGGATATTTTACTTTTTTAGATTTTAATAAAGATTCCTTTAGTTTTAAAGCTGTAGAATTTTTTGGTTGTTTTAGTTTTAATTTTTTTATAATTTTTTTAAAATATTTTCTATTTTCTGTTTTTTTTATACTTCCTATTTTTGTTCCTAAAATTTTTATTTTATTTTTATGTAATTTGCCTGCAAGTTTTAATGGTGTCTGACCTCCATATTGTATTAAAACTCCTAAAGGATTTTCTATTCTTACTATATTTAATATGTTTTCTAATGTAATTGGTTCAAAATATAATTTGTCTGAAATGTTATAATCAGTTGATACTGTTTCAGGATTGCAGTTTATCATTATTGCTTCAAAATTTATTTTTTTAATTGCTAATGCTGCGTGCACACAACAATAATCAAATTCTATTCCCTGTCCTATTCTATTAGGACCGCTACCTATTATTAATATTTTATTTTTTTTTTTCGTAGGATTAGACTCACATTCTTTTTCCCATGTGGAATACATATATGTAGTTTGAGTTGGAAATTCAGCAGAACATGTATCTATTCTTTTATATACAGGATATAAATTATATTTTTTTCTAATTTTTCTTATTTTATGTTCTTTTACGTTTTTTAAGAACGCTATTCTAGAGTCTGAAAAACCATTTTTTTTTATTTTTTTTAAAAAATTTTTGTCAAAATTTTTTATATTTTTTTTTATAATTTTTTTTTCTAATTTTACTATTTCTTTAATTTGATATAAAAACCATTTATTTATATTTGTTAATTTTTGTATTTTGTTTATGTTAAATCCAAGTCTTATAGAATCTGCTATATAAAAAATTCTATCAGGCCCTGCTTGTTTTAGCTCAAATTTTATTTTTTTTTTGTAATTTTTTTTAAATTTATTTATTTTTGAAATTAAACCATTTGTATTATTTTCTAAGCTACACAAACCTTTTTGTAAAGATTCTTTAAAATTTCTACCTATAGACATTATTTCTCCAACTGATTTCATTTGTGTAGTTAATCTATCATTACAGTTTTTAAATTTATCAAAATTAAATTTTGGTATTTTTGTTACTATATAATCTATAGAAGGTTCAAAAGATGCTGTTATATTATTTTTAGTTATATCATTTTTTAATTCGTCTAAAGTATATCCTATAGATAATTTTGTAACTATTTTTGCTATAGGAAATCCTGTAGCTTTAGACGCTAATGCAGAAGATCTAGATACTCTTGGATTTATTTCTATAACTACAATTTTTCCATTTTTAGGATTTATAGCAAATTGTACATTAGATCCTCCTGTTTCTATTCCTATTTCCTCTAATATTAAAATTGAATAATTTCTTAAATTTTGATATTCTTTATCCGTTAAAGTTTGGGCTGGAGCTACTGTAATGGAATCTCCAGTATGTATGCCTACAGGATCAAAATTTTCTATAGAACATATTACTATACAATTTTTATTTATATCTTTTATTATTTCTATTTCATATTCTTTCCAACCTATTAAAGATTCATCTATTTGTAATTGATTAATTGGAGAAGCTTCTAAACCAATTTTACATATTTTTTTAAATTCATCTAAATTGTTAGCTATTCCACTACCATTACCACCCATAGTAAAAGATGGTCTAATTATACATGGAAATCCTATCTTTTTAACAATTTTTTTAGCTGATTGTATATTTTTTGCGATTCCATATTTTGCAATGTTTAAATTTATATTTTTCATAGATTTATTAAACAGTTTTCTATTTTCAGATTTGTTTATAGCATTTATTGAAACTCCTATAATTTCTATTTTATATTGGTCTAAAATTTTTTTTTCATTTAATTTTGTAACACAATTTAATGCTGTTTGACCTCCCATGGTAGGTAATATTGCATCTGGTTTTTCTGTTTCTATAATTTTTTTTATTATTTTCCAATGTATAGGTTCTATATATGTTGCATCAGATATTTCTGGATCTGTCATTATTGTAGAAGGATTAGAATTTATTAAAATAACTCTATATCCTTCTTCTTTTAGAGCTTTACAACATTGTGTTCCAGAATAGTCAAATTCACAAGCTTGACCAATTATTATAGGACCAGATCCTATAACTAAAATAGATTTAATATCTTTTCTTTTTGGCATTTTTATTTCTCTAATTTTTTTTTATTTTTTATCATTATTCTAATAAATTTTTGAAAAATGCTATTAGCGTCATTAGGACCTGGATTTCCCTCAGGATGTCCTTGAAAGCTTATTACATTTCTATTTTTTATAGAAATACCTTGTATAGTATTATCTAATAAAGAAACATGTGTAACTGTTATTTTTTTATTTATTTTTTTATTCATTCTAACTGAAAAATTATGATTTTGTGATGTGATTAATATTTTGTTTGTATTTAATTCTTTTACTGGATGATTAGATCCGTGATGGCCAAATTTCATTTTTATAATTTTCATTCCACTCGATAATGATAATAATTGATGACCTAAACAAATACCTAACATTGGTATTTTAGTTTTTTTTAATATTTTTTTTATTATCATAGATTCTTCTTTATATTCATTAGGATCACCAGGTCCATTAGATAGTAATATTCCATCTGGAGAATATTTTAAAATTTCTTTTATTTTAGTATTAGATGGTACTATTATTAATTTACAATTATTATTTGATAATATATTCAAAATACTATTTTTTATTCCATAGTCATATACAATTACGTTTAAAATACTATTTTTGTTTTCTTTATGTTTTTTTTTAAATAAATTTTTATATATATATATATATTTAGTAGATATTTTTTTTATTTTTTTTTCCTTGATAATATTTTTAAAGGATATAATTTTTTTTAAAGCTTTTTTATAATTTTTTTTTTTATTTTCAAAAATACATCCTATTTTAGTGCCAAATTTTCTTATTATTTTAGTTAATTTTCTAGTATCTATATCATATATAGAAATTATATTATTCTTTTTTAAAAATTTATTTAAATTTATTTTACTTTTATAATTACTGGGATGTTTAGTAATATTTTTTAATATTAAACCACTCAAATGTATTTTATTAGATTCATTATCTTCACAATTTATTCCAGTGTTTCCTATATGTGGTGATGTTAATAAAACAATTTGATTAAAATATGATGGATCAGTAATTATTTCTTGATATCCAGTCATTGATGTATTAAATATAATTTCACCAACACACATATAATTCGAACCTGCTAATTTTCCATAAAATTTTTTTCCATTTTCTAACATTAAAACAGCTTTTTTTGTTTTTTTTGCCATAATATTATTTTTTTATTTATTAATTACGTTTTTCATATTAAATAATCCATTTGTTCTTTTGTAAGACCATTTTGCTGATTTTATAGCTCCTAAAGCAAAAATTGATCTATTTTTTGCTTTATGTTTAATTTCTATTTTTTCATATTTGTTTGAAAATATTATTTTATGTTTCCCTATTGTATTGCCTATCCTTTTAGAAATAAAATTTATTTTTTTATTTATAGATAATTTTTTTTTTATAGTTTTCCCTATTTCTATAGCTGTTCCTGATGGAGAGTCTTTTTTGTTTTTATGATGTTCTTCTACTATTTTAATTTTTAAATTTTTTAATTTATTAACTATGTTTTTTAAAATTAAATGTATCAAATTTATTCCTTTGCTGAAATTTGCAGATTTTACTATACAAATTTTTTTAGAAGAATTTTTAATAAATTTTTCTTGAGTTTCATTAAATCCAGTAGTTCCAATTATTATATTTTTTTTATGCTTAATACAATATTTGATATTTTTAATAGTATTTTTTTTTTCAGAAAAATCTATTAAAATATCAAATTTATTATTTTGATTTTTTAAAGAATATTTTGTTGGAATGAAATTTTTTATTTTTTTTATTTTTATATTTTTATGTTTATTTTTTTTTATTAAAAGCAATCCTATTGTTAAATCATTTCTTTTTTTTATTTCTTTTATTATTATTTTGCCCATTCTTCCATTTGCGCCAGATATTGCTAATTTAATTTTTTTATTTTTCATGTTATATATGTTCGTTTCACTGTAGTATTTTAAATGTTAAAATATTTTTTTTTTATAAAATATAGTTATTATAAAATTATTTTTAACATAAGTTATATATTTTGTTATATAATTGTTATATTATTGATAAATTTTATTTACATATTATATTTTTATTTTGAAAATTATATAAATTATAAAAATTTTCTAATTTCTCCTTTTCCTTCAATATTATTTATACATCTTTTGCATATGCTTTTATGTTTTTTATTTTTTATAATTTTTTCATAAAAAAAATTCCAACATCTATTACATTTTTTACCAATATTTTTTTTTATTAATATTTTCAAATTTTTTTTTATGTCATTTAAATCAGAATTTTTTTCTTTGAAATGTTTTTTTTTTATTTTTACTTTAGATGTTATAAATAAAAATTTTATTTCTTTTTTTAATGTTCTTATTTTTTTTTCAAAAGTAGAATTTATGTAAATTATTATAAATGATTCTAAAGAATTTTTTACTATTTTTTTTTTAATAGATTCTTCTAATTTTTTATTTACTTCATTTTTTATTAATATTAAATTGTCCCAATCTTTTAAGCTTAAAATTTCATTTTTTGAAAAATTTTTTAATTTTTTATACCATTTTTGAGTAAAAACATATTTATTTTTTTTCTGTGGCACAAAATCCCAAATTTCATCTGATGTAAAAGGTAAAATAGGAGTAATCCATATTACTATTGCATTTAAAATTATATATAAAGATGTTTGGCAACTCTTTCTTTCTAAACTTTTTTTTGGTAAAGTATATAATCTATCTTTTACTATGTCTAAGTAAAATGATCCTAGTTCTGTATTAAAAAATTTTATAATTGTATTTATAACTTTATAAAATTTATATTTTTGGTATAAATTTATTATTTTTTTTTGAATAATTTTTGTTTTTCCTATTATCCATTTATCTATTAAAACAAGTTTGTTATATTTTATTTTTTCTTTATTAGGATAAAAATCATATATATTTGATATAATAAATTTTATTGT
Source organism: Buchnera aphidicola (Ceratoglyphina bambusae) (assembly GCF_039363085.1). GTDB lineage: Bacteria > Pseudomonadota > Gammaproteobacteria > Enterobacterales > Enterobacteriaceae > Buchnera_G > Buchnera_G aphidicola_E. Next base: position 116,724 of record NZ_CP134982.1, read on the forward strand.
ATTTCTAATTTTTCTATAAATATCAATTGTGTTTTTTATTACATTATCTGATATAACAATTTCTTTAGAGTAATTAGTAGATGCAACCCATAATCTTAAAATATCTGCTCCAAATTTTTTTGTTATGCTATTTGGCTCGATAATATTTCCTATCGACTTAGACATTTTTTTTCCATTTTTGTCTACAACGAAACCATGAGATATTATTTTTTTATATGGAGAAATGTTTTCGGTAGCTACAGATATTATTAAAGAAGACATAAACCATCCTCTATATTGATCAGATCCTTCTATATATAAATCAGCTGATTTATTTTTATTAAAATTTTTATATATGGATTTAACATCTATAGAACCAGAATCAAACCATACATCTAATACATCTTTACTTTTGAAAAATTTTTTATGATCTGATTTTAAGAATATTTTTTTTTTCAAGTTATGCCAATATTCATTTCCTTTATAATATATTTTATTTTTTATTATTTTAATGAATTTTTTTGTATTTTTATGCATTTTGTTATTTTTTTTATTTATAAAAATTGTTATTGGTACCCCCCAATACCTTTGTCTTGAAATGCACCAATCTGGTCTATTTTTTATCATCTTGTATATTTTTTTTCCGCCCCATTTAGGAGACCATTTTATTTTTTTAATTTCTGAAAATATTTTGTTTTTTAAATTTCTCTTGTTTAAGTTTATAAACCATTGTGGTCTAGAAATAAAAATTGTTGGATAATTATGTCTCCAGCAAAAAGGATATTTATGGAATATAGTTTTTGTTTTAATTATTTTTTTTTTATCTTTTAATATTTTTATTATTATTTTGTTAGAATTAAAAATTTTTTTATTGTTTAATAATGGATGTATATTTTTTTTGTAATATCCTTTTTTATTTATTAAGTTAGAAATCTTTATATTATATTTTTTACTTATATTAAAATCTTCTTCTCCATGGTCTGGAGCTATATGAACTATTCCAGTACCAGATTTTATATTTACATGTTTAGATAAAATTATAGGCACTTTTTTTTTTATAAAAGGATGTTCACAATTTATAAATTCTATTTTTTTACCTAATATGCAATTTATAATTTTCCATTTAAATATTTTAAATTTTTTTAAAACTTTTTTAGATATTTCTTTAGCAATAATTAAATTATTTGTTTTAGTTTCTATTAAATTATAATAAATATTTGGATTTACAGATATTGCTTTATTAGAAGGTAAGGTCCATGGTGTAGTTGTCCATATTACAGCATAAATATTTTTTTTATTTTTTTTTTTTATTTTAAAAATCTTATGTGTATTATTATCTTTAATAATTTTAAAGTTAACAAAAATAGTTTTACATTTTTGTTTCGTATATTTTAATTCTGATTCTGCTAAAGATGATTGGCATTTTATACACCAATGTATAGGTTTATGTGCAGAATAAATGTATTTTTTTTCAATTAATTTTTCTAATTTATTTAAAACATTTTTTTGGCTTTTAAAACTCATAGTTAAATGTGATTTATTCCAATTTGCAAATATTCCTAATTTTATAAATTCTTCTTTTTGTTTTTTTATTTGTTTTAAAACATATTTTTTGCATGCTTTGTTAAATTTATTTAATGCAAAATTTTTATTGTTTTTTTTAAATTTTTCTTCAATTTTTTGTTCTATAGGAAGCCCATGGCAATCCCATGATGGAGTATATAATGTATTCATGCCAGACAGATTTTTATATTTTATTATTATGTCTTTCAATATTTTATTCAATGCATGACCTATATGAATATTTCCATTAGCATATGGAGGTCCATCTTGTAATATAAATTTTTTGTTGAACTTATTTTTTTTTTTTATTATTTTATATATATTTATTTTTTTCCATTTTTTTAAAATTTTTGGCTCTTTGTTTATTAAATCAGCTCTCATAGAGAATTTTGTTTTAGGTAGATTTAATGTATTTTTATAATTTTTCATATTTTTCTTTTTATTAGATTTTTTTATAATTTTTTTTTATAGTTAATGTATATATTTTATTATACATTTTTTAAAAAAATAAAATTTAATTTTAATATAAATTGTGTTTTAAAAAATGTATAAATTTCAATTATATTTTAAGTTGTTATTAATGAATCTTTTAAATTTTGGATTTAAATAATTTTTTATTTAAAAATATTAATGAAAATTATGTTTTGTAATATTTACAATATATTGATATAATATTTTATTATATAATAATATCTTTAAATCTTGAATATATAAATTGTTTAATATTAATTTGAATTTTATATATTAATATATAGTTTATATATAAATAATATTGTAAAACTATGGCTAACATTAAATCTTCTAAAAAAGATAAAATAAAATCTAATAATCGTAGAATTAGAAACATGAGTCAAAAATCTAAATTTAAGACATTTTTAAAAAAAGTTAATATAAATATAAATAATAAAGATATAACAAATTCTATTAATTCTTTTAAGATTTTTCAATCTATTGCGGATAGATGCTCTACTAAGGGTATTATACATAAAAATAAAGTATCTCGCCATAAGCATAATATAATTAAAAAAATTAAGAATATTAATTCTTAGATAAGAAAAAAAAATAATTTCTAATTTTAAATATTATTATATATTTTATATAAATTTTGGGGGCTATAAATTGCCTCCTTGTAATTGAACTAAGGAAGCAATATTTTATATTTTATATTTTCTAAGATTTTTAAAAAATTTTTTCACACTAGAAAAAAATCTTTCATGTTTTGGATTATTTTTATTTCCATTAGATGAATTTAAACTTTTTCCTAATTTTTCTACTATTTTTTTTTGTTTTGCATTTAGATTTACAGGTGTTTCAACTATTATTTTACATATTAAATCTCCATAATATGTATTATTAATTGATTTTACACCCTTTCCTTTTATTCTAAATAATTTTCCTGATTGTGTTTCTTTTGGTATTTTTAATTTAACTTTTCCATTTAATGTAGGAACTTCTACATCACCACCTAATGCAGCTATATGAAAATTTATTGGTATTTTACAATACAAATTCATTTTTTTTCTTTTAAAAATAGGATGTTTATTTATTTTTATTTTTATATATAAATCTCCGCTTGAAGAATTATTTTTACCTGCTTCTCCTTCTCCATTTAATCTTATTTTATTTCCATTGTCTATACCTGAAGGTATTTTTATAGATAATGTTTTTATTGTATTTATTCTGCCATTACCATTACACTTATAACAAGGATTTTTTATGTATGTTCCTTTTCCATAGCACATATGACAAGTTTGTTGAACAGAAAAAAAACCTTTTCTAATGTGTATTTGTCCACTCCCTTCACAAGTATTGCAATAATTGTTTTTATTTGAGATATTTTTGCTTCCACTGCCATTACAAATATTACATTTTTTTAAAGTAGGTATTTTAATTTTTTTTTCTACTCCATTTACTGCATCTTCTAAGTTTAAATTTAAATTATATTGTAAATCTGATCCTCTCTCTTCTCGTGTGTTATTTCTTTTGTCACTACCAAATATATCTCCAAAAACTTCTCCAAAAATATCTCCAAAATCATTTGTACTAGTAAAACTTTCATTATAATCATTTTTATAATTAGATTGATTAAAAGCGTTATGCCCATATTTATCATATGATTCTCTTTTTTTAGAATCAGATAATATTTCATAAGCTTCTTTTACTTCTTTAAATTTATTTTCATAAATTTTATTACCATGATTTCTATCAGGATGATATTTTATGGCTAATTTCTTATAAGCTCTTTTTATTTCTAAATCATTAGCTTCTGGAGATATTCCTAAAACTTTATAATAATCTTTTTTCGCCATATTTAATTTCCTAAATTTAATATATAAAATCACGGGTTAAGATAAATCTTTTCCCGTGTTAATTTACGGCGTGTAATAATTTTAGTTTTTATAAATTTTTTATTTTTTAGATTTTTTTACTTCTTCAAATTCTGCATCTACTACGTTCTTTTCTTTTTTTTCTTTTGTAGTATTGTTTTTATTTTCTTTATTTTCATTATTTGTATTGTTAAATTGCATAATTTTAGCAGTCACTTTTATAACTGATTCTATACATTTTTCTATTTTTTCTTTATCTTCTCCTTTTAAAGAAAAATCAAGTTCTTGTAAAGATTTTTCTATAATTTTTTTGTCATCTTCGTTAATTTTTTTATCATTTTCAGATAATTGTTTTTTTGTACTATGAGAAATTTGATCTCCATGGTTTTTAACTTTCATTAATTCTTCAAATTTTTTGTCATTTTCAGAATTTATTTTTGCATCATCAATCATTTTTTTAATTTCTTCTTCGTTTAGACCTGATGATGATTTTATAGTTATTTTCTGTTCTTTATTAGTATTTTTATCTTTTGCTGATACATGTAAAATTCCATCTGCATCTATATCAAAAGTAACTTCTATTTGAGGCATTCCTCTTGGCGCTGGTTGTATTCCATCTAAATTAAATTGTCCTAATGATTTATTGTTTAATGCCCTTTTTCTTTCTCCCTGTAGTATATGTATAGTTACAGCAGATTGATTATCTTCAGCAGTAGAAAATATTTGACTATGTTTAGTTGGTACAGTAGTGTTTTTATTTATTAATGTAGTCATTATACCACCCATAGTTTCTATTCCTAGTGATAAAGGAGTTACATCAAGTAATAATACATCTTTTACAGATCCAGATAACACTCCTCCTTGTACTGCTGCTCCTACCGCAACAGCTTCATCAGGATTAACGTCTTTTCTTGGTTTTTTACCAAAGAATTCTTCTACTTTTTTTTGTACCATAGGCATTCTAGTTTGGCCACCAACTAAAATTATATCATTTATTTTAGATTTTGATAATTTAGCGTCTTTTAACGCCATTTCAAGAGGTTTTATAGATCTTTCAATTAAATCTTCTACTAATGATTCTAATTTAGTTCTAGTTAATTTTATATTAAAATGTTTAGGACCATTAGAATCTGCTGTTATATAAGGTAAATTTATGTCAGTTTGTTTAGTTGAAGATAATTCTATTTTAGCTTTTTCTGAAGATTCTTTTAATCTTTGCATAGCTAATGCATCTTTTCTTAAATCTATTCCTTGTTCTTTTTTAAATTCATCTACTAAATAATTTATTATTCTGCTATCAAAATCTTCTCCTCCTAAGTGTGTATCTCCATTTGTAGATAGAACTTCAAACGTTTTTTCTTTATCTACTTCATCTATTTCTATTATAGAAATATCAAATGTTCCTCCACCTAAATCATATACTGCTATAGTTCTATTCCCTTTATTTTTATCTAATCCATAGGCCAAAGCCGCGGCAGTTGGCTCGTTTATTATTCTTTTTACTTCTAATCCTGCTATTTTACCAGCATCTTTAGTTGCTTGTCTTTGAGAATCATTAAAATATGCTGGAACTGTTATCACCGCTTCTTTTATTTTTTCACCTATATATTCTTCAGCTGTTTTTTTCATTTTTTTTAATATTTCAGCTGAAATTTGAGGTGGAGCTATTTTTTTGTTCTTTATTTTTATCCATGCATCTCCATTATTTGAATTTATTATTTCATAAGGCATAATTTTTATATCTTTTTGTACTTCTTTATCTGAAAATTTTCTTCCTATTAATCTTTTTATTGCAAATAAAGTGTTTTTAGGATTTGTTACAGCTTGTCTTTTCGCCGGCTGCCCTACTAGAACTTCTCCTTCTGATGTATATGCAACAATTGATGGTGTAGTTCTGTCCCCTTCTGAATTTTCTAATACTTTAGTTTTATTAGCATCTATTATAGCTACACAAGAATTTGTAGTACCTAAATCTATTCCTATAATTTTACTCATATTTTTCCTCGAATTATTTTCTTTTTTTTTTTTATTTACTAAATGTAATATTTTAAATTTCTCTTATAATAATAAGATGGGGGTGATTGAGTTATCTATCAAGTGTAAATTTATTAAAAAAATTGATTTTTGTAAATAATTGTATCAATATAAAATAAATATTTTAACAATATTTTTATTTTATAATAATATATTTATTAATTAAATTAATTTATGGAAAATATATCTGTTTTAATCTGTTTAATTTTATCAATTATATTTTGTTTGTTAATATTGTTGTTTAGTTATTTTTTAGGTAACAAATCTATATCAAAAAATAGAAATTTACCATTTGAGTCAGGAATATATTCTTATAAAAAAAATAACTTAAAACTTTTTATACAATTTTATTTAATAGCTATGTTTTTTGTTATTTTTGACACAGAGTCATTATATTTATATACATGGTCTTTAAGTATAAAAGAAAACATGTGGTATGGATTTTTTGAATCGTTATTTTTTGTTTTTACGATTCTTTTAGGTTTATTATATATAATAAAATTAAATATATTTAGTTTTAATAAAAGTAAATAAAATAATTTTAAATTATCTTATAAGGAAAGTATGAAATATATATTAACTAAAGTAAATGATTATAATAAGAAAAAAAACAAAACAAATAGTTTTAAAAAAAAAAGTACAAATAATTTTTTTAAAAATGTGTTTTTAGGAAATATAAAAAACATATTAAATAATTTAGTAAATTGGGGTAGAAAAAATTCTATATGGCCTTATAATTTTGGATTATCATGTTGTTATGTAGAAATGGCTACTAGTTTTACTTCTATTCATGACATTTCTAGATTTGGATCAGAAGTTATAAGAACTTCTCCAAGACAATCTGATTTAATGGTTGTTTCTGGAACTCCATTTATTAAAATGGTTCCAGTAATAAAACTTTTATATGATCAAATGTTAGAGCCTAAGTGGGTTATTTCAATGGGGGCTTGTGCTAATTCTGGAGGAATGTATGATATTTATTCAGTAGTACAAGGAATTGACAAAATATTGCCTGTAGATGTATATATTCCAGGCTGTCCTCCTAGACCAGAAGCTTATATTCATGCGTTGAATTTGTTGCAAAAATCTATATCAAAAGAAAAAAGACCATTGTCTTGGGTAATTAGTGATAAAAAGTTTGAAAAACCTATTATGAAGTCAGAAAAAATATTAAAAAATAAAAGAATGTTTATAAAAAAATATAAAAATCCTGAAATAATATAATATAATTTAAAAGAAAATGAAAATAAAAACAATAATCACTAATAATAATTTAAATTTTAACAATTGTTCTAATTTTTCTATTATAAATAAATTAGTTAATATTTTTAAAAAAAATATATTAGCTATACAAAATACTAAAATTGGATGTGATGTTATATGGATTAAAAAAGAAATTTTAATAGATGTTTTACTATTTTTAAAAAATATAAAAAAACCATATATTTTTTTATATGATCTTCATGGTATAGATGAAAGAACAAGAATATATAAAGATGAATTACCTAAAGCAGATTTTTCTGTATTTTATTATATAATATCTATAGAAAGAAACAAAGATATAATGTTAAAAGTGCCATTAAAAAATGATGATTTAACAATAAATAGTATAACTAAATTATTTAAAAATTCTAATTGGTACGAATGTGAAACTTGGGAAATGTTTGGAATAAAATTTTTAGGTCACCCATTTTTAAGAAGAATAATAATGCCTAGAAATTGGAAAGGTTATCCATTAAGAAAAGATTATTTAGCTAGAGCAACAGAAAGAGAAGAATATAATTTAAGCAAAGAAATTGAAAATATAGAAATGGAATCATTGAAGTTTAATCCAAAACATTGGGGAATGATTGATGAAAAAAATTCTGATTTTATGTTTTTAAATTTAGGGCCAAATCATCCTTCTGTACATGGAGTCTTTAGAATAATATTAAAATTAAGAGGAGAAATAATTGTAGATTGTCTTCCTGATATAGGATTTCATCATAGAGGAGCAGAAAAAATGGCTGAAAGGCAAACTTGGCATAATTATATTCCATATACTGATAGAATAGAATATTTAGGTGGTTGTGTTAATGAAATGCCTTATATATTGTCTTTAGAAAAATTAGCTAATATAATAGTTTCTGATAGAATTAAAGTTATAAGAGTAATGTTGTCTGAATTATTTAGAATAAATAGTCATTTATTATATATAGCTACATTTATTCAGGATGTTGGAGCTATGACTCCAATATTTTTAATTTTTACAGACCGTCAAAAAATATATGATATAATAGAAGCTATAACTGGTTTTAGAATGCATCCAGCATGGTTTAGAATAGGAGGTGTGTCTCATGATTTACCTATAGGGTGGAACAAATTATTAAAAAATTTTTTAGAATGGATACCTAAAAGATTAAATTTATATTATAAAACTGCTTTAAAGAATAGTATATTAATAAATAGATCTAAAAATGTTGCTTGTTATGATAAAAATCAGGCATTGTCTTGGGGTATAACAGGAGCGGGGCTAAGAGCTACAGGAATAAATTTTGACGTTAGAAAATCCAGACCGTATTCTGGTTATGAAAATTTTGATTTTAAAATACCATTAGGATACGAAAATAGTGATTGTTATACTAGAGTTATGCTTAAATTTGAAGAAATTTTTCAAAGTATAATTATTTTGCAGCAATGTATGGACAATATGCCAGAAGGGCCTTTTAAAGTAGATCATCCTTTAACTACTCCCCCTCCTAAAGAATTAGTATTTAATGATATTGAAAACATGATATCTCATTTTTTGCAAGTTTCATGGGGGCCTATTATGCCATGTGATGAATCTTTTCAAATGATAGAAGGGACTAAAGGAATAAATAGTTATTATGTAATAAGTGATAAAGGAAATATGAGTTATCGTACTAGAATTAGAACTCCTAGTTTTGCACATTTGCAACAAATTCCATCAGTTATAAATGGATATACTATTTCAGATTTAATTGCATATTTAGGTAGTATAGATTTTGTTATGTCAGATGTAGATAGATAACATTAAAATATTTAAAATGAAATTTATATGAAAAATAAAAAATTAAGTGTAAAAGAAAAAAAATTTATTTTGAAAGAAATAAAGAAATATAATAACTCTGATGCAGCTATTATAGAATCTTTAAAATTTGTTCAAAGAAGATTAAATTGGATATCATCAGATATAATGTTAGAAATTTCTAAAATTCTTTTAGTTCCAGTTTCTAAAATAGAAAGTATTGCAACTTTTTATAGTCAAATTTTTAGAAGACCAGTAGGAAAAAATATTATAAGATATTGTGATGGTGTAGTATGTTATATAAATGGTTATAAGAATATAGAAAAATCTTTATCTAATTATTTAAATATATGTCCTGGTCAAACAACAAAAAATAATAAATTTACTTTATTGCCAGTGTGTTGTTTAGGAAATTGTGATAAAAGCCCCACTATGATGATAAATGAAAATTTGTTTTCCAATATTAATACAAAATCCGCAATATCTATATTAGAGAATTTTAAATGAAAAAAAAATTTTATAATAATGAAGAAACTCATCCTTTAACTTGGAGAATACAAAATAGAAAAAATACTATTTTTATAAAAGAATATGAAAAAAAGAGAGGTTATTTAGCATTAAAATATGCATTAAAAAATATGTCTCCATTAGAAGTTATTAATGAAGTTAAAAAGTCCAAGCTTAAAGGCAGGGGAGGGGCTGGTTTTTTTACTGGAATTAAGTGGAGTTTAATGCCTAAAAATTATAATTCTAATAAAAGTAGATATTTACTTTGTAACGCTGATGAAATGGAGCCTGGAACTTATAAAGATAGATTTTTAATGGAAACATTACCTCATTTGCTTTTAGAAGGAATTATATTAAGTTCTTATGCTATAGAATCTTCTTGCAGCTATATATTTTTAAGAGATGAATATTTTTTAGCAAAAATTTTATTAGAAAAATCTATATTAGAAGCAAAAAATAATGGCTACATAGGTAAAAACATATTAAATAGTGGATTTGATTTAGAAATTTTTATACATTCAGGAGCAGGGAGATATATATGTGGAGAAGAAACAGCATTAATAAATTCTTTAGAAGGTAAAAGACCTAATCCAAGGAGTAAACCTCCATTTCCTTCAGAGAAGGGATTATGGAACAAACCTACTTGTGTTAATAATGTAGAAACTTTATCTAATATTCCAGCAATAATTTTAAATGGATCATATTGGTATAATAATATTTCTAATAATTCTGATACAGGGACAAAATTAATGGGATTTTCTGGAAAAGTTAACAATCCTGGATTATGGGAAGTTCCGTTTGGAATTACCGCTAGAGAAATATTAGAAGATTATGCTAAAGGTATGAAAAAAGGATATCAGTTAAAAGCTTGGCTTCCAGGAGGTTCAGGAACTGGTTTATTAACTGAATTTCATTTAGATACTCCAATGGATTTTAAACATATTAGTTTATTAGGAAGTAGATTAGGTACTGCTATTTCTATAGCTATAGATAACACTATAAATATAGTATCTTTATTACTTAATATAGAAATTTTTTTTTCTAGAGAATCTTGCGGGTGGTGCACTCCTTGCAGAGAAGGTCTTCCTTGGTTAGTAAAAATTTTGCAAGATATAGTTAATAAAAAAGGTAAAATAGGAGATATTGAGTTATTAGAAGATATATGTAGAAATTTAGATATTGGAAAAACTTTTTGCGCTTTTGCTCCTGGTGCTATTAGTCCATTACATAGTTCTATAAAATATTTTAGAAAAGAATTTGAATCTGGAATTGATTTGTCTTCTTCTTTAGATGATAAGAAAATAAGTGGTATTCAAAAAAATAATTTTAATAGTTAATAAATTATTTTTAACATATTTTTATAAATTAAGTTATTTTTTAATATTTTGTTTTGGAATCAAACATTATGCAAACAATGTTAGTAGATAATAAAAAATATAAAATAGATGTGTCAAAAAATCTTTTACATAATTGTTTATTAAATAATATTAATATTCCATATTTTTGTTGGCACCCTTCATTAGGAAGTGCAGGATCATGCAGGCAATGTGCTGTTAAATATGATATATTAGATGTGAACGGGTCTATTCAAAGTAAAATAGTTATGTCGTGTATGACAGAAGTTAAAAATGGAATGATTATTTATGTTAATGATAGTGAAGCATATAATTTTAGGAAAAGTATTATAGAATTTTTAATGTTAAATCATCCACATGATTGCCCGGTATGTTCAGAGGGTGGAAATTGTCATTTACAAGATATGACTGTAATTTCTGAACATAATAAAAGGAGATATAGATATAATAAAAGAACATATAAAAATCAATATTTAGGAAAATTTATTTCTCATGAAATGAATAGATGTATTTCATGTTATAGATGTGTGAGATTTTATAAAGATTATGCAGGTGGTAAAGATTTTGACGTATATGGATTATCAAATAATATTTATTTTGGAAGATCAGAAGATGGGGATTTAGAGAATGAACATTCAGGTAATTTAATAGAAATTTGCCCTACTGGAGTTTTTACTGATAAATTACATAACAAAAATTATAGTAGAAAATGGGATATGCAATACGCCCCTAGTGTATGTAATTTTTGTAGTGTAGGTTGTAATATTATAGCAGGAGAAAGATTTGGAAATTTAAATAAAATAGAAAATAGATATAATAAAGATGTAAATGAATATTTTATATGTGATTTGGGTAGGTTTGGATATAATTTTGTTAATTTAAAAAAAAATCCTTCTAATCCATTTTTTATAGAAAAAAATAAATTTTTTAAATTAAAGAAAAAAAAAGCTATAAATTTTGCAAAAAATATTTTAATAAAATCTAATAAAATACTAGGGATTGGATCATCTAGATCTAGTATAGAAAACAACTTTTCTTTATTAAATTTTGTTGGTAAAAAAAATTTTTCAAACGGTATGCTTAAAGATGAAAATAAATGTGTAAATAAAATTACAAATTTTTTAAAAAATAATTATGTATATACTCCTACTTTAAAAGAAATAGAAAATTATGATTTTATATTAATTGTTGGTCAAGATATTACAATTACTGCGCCAAGAATGTCTTTGTCTGTAAGACAATCTGTTAATAATCAAATTAAAAATAATATTTTTAGTTTTAAAAAAAATTGTAATGTTTGTAAAATTTCTGAAGAAAATAAAATATTTAATAACAAAAATAATAGTTCTTTATTTATATTAAGTAATAACAAAACTAAATTAGAAGACATTTCTAATATAAATTATTATAGTGATTCTGAGGACAAAGCTAGATTTTTATATTTTTTAGAAAAATATGTAAATAAAGAAATATTTAAAAAATGTTCTTTTTATGAGCTTATTAAAGATAAAGTTTATTACATTTATAATGCGTTATTAAAATCTAAAAAACCTCTTTTTATATTTAGTTGTTGTGATAATGATTATAATTTATTAAAATCTTATATTAATTTAATAATTTCTTTTAGAAAGATTAATAGTTTATTAGGAAATGTTTTTTTAACTAATAATTCTAATAGTATCGGAGTTTCTGCTATGAGTAATATTTCTTTAGATGAAATATTAAATATAGCTTATATGGAAAAAAAAGTTTCTATAATTTTATTAGAAATAGATTTATATAGATTTATATCTGAAAAAATTATAAATAAAATTTTAAAAAATAAAAACAAAATAATAGTTTTAGATCATTTGTATACTAAAAGTATGAAAAATTTTAATTTATCATTTCCTACAAAAAGTTTTTTTGAAAGTACTGGAACTATATTAAATTATGAAGCAAGAGCTCAAAGATTTTTTAAAGTTTTTGATAAAAAATCTTATGACATAAAATGCAATAGAATGGAAAGTTGGAAATGGATAAAAGAAATATATTATAAAATTAATAATAAAAAATGTAAATGTAATAATTTAAAAAATATTTTAAACTTATGTATTAAAAAATTTCCAATTTTAAAAAAAATAAAATATGCTTCTAAAAATTCTGATTTTAGAATATCTGGGCAAAAAATACCTAGATCTCCAAATAGATATAGTGGAAGAACTTTATTACGTTATAATAAAGAAAATTTTAAAAAAAATCTTATATATGATTCAGAAACTATGTTTTCTTTTTCTATGGAAGGATCTAATAATTTTAATAACAAAATTAGTCATATACCTTTTATATGGAACCCTGGAATAAATTCTTCTCAAGCTTGGAATAATATTGCTGATAGTCATGTTTTAAAAGAAAATATTTCTTCAGGAATAAAAATTTTTGAATCAGTAAAAAATAAAAAAATTAATTATAATAAAATATCTTTTTCAAAAAATTATAAAGAACATAAATTAATAATTACAAAACATAATTTTTTATTTGAACTTGAAGAAATGTCTCAATTTTCCTTTAAAAAAAATGAAAAAATAAAATATATAAATGGTTTTATAAACGATAGATATGCAAACTTTTTAAATATAAAAATTAAAGATATATTAGAATTTAATTGTGAAGGTAAAAAATTTAAAATAAAAATATTTTTTTCTAAATTTTTAAAAACAGGATATATTTCTTTACCTGTTGGATCTTTTAATGTGCCTGTTTTTTTAAATAATTATAAAATTAAAAAATTTAAAATAATATAAATTAATTAAAAAGTAAAACATTATGAGTATTTTATTTAATTATGTAAAAATTTTTTTTGTTATTTTTTTAATAATGTGTTTAGGAGCTTTTCTTAGTATATTAGAAAGAAGAATTTTAGCATTGCTTCAAAACAGACATGGGCCTAATAGAGTAGGATGGAATGGATGTTTACAAATTTTTGCTGATATGATAAAAATATTATTTAAAGAAGATTGGATACCTCCCTTCAGCAAAAAGTTTATATTTTTTGTGTCTCCTATATTTTCATTTTGTATATCTTTATTAATGTTTTTTACAATAACTATTTCTAATGAGTATAAAATGTTAGATTTAAATATAGGAATATTATTTTTTTTAATGTTGGTCAGTTTATCTGTTTATTCTATATTATTTGCTGGAATTTCTAGTAATAATAAATATTCTTTGTTAGGATCGATTAGATCTATTGCTCAAACTTTGAGTTATGAAATTTTTTTAGGAATTTCTATTATGTCAATAGTGATAAAATCTAATTCTTGTAATGTTAATGATATAATAATAGATCAAAAACATTTGTGGAATGTAATTCCTCAATTTATAAACTTTTGTATTTTTTTTATTGCAAGTTTAGCTGTTTGTCATAGACATCCTTTTGATCAGCCTGAATCAGAACAAGAACTTGCAGATGGATATCATATAGAATATTCTGGAATGAAATTTGGTATTTTTTTTATTTCTGAATATATATCAATTTTTTCTATTTCTGCGTTTATTACATGCATATTTTTTGGTGGATATTTAGGAATAGATTCATATCCTATTTTTTGTTTTCTTATAAAAACTTTTTTGTTAATTTTTTTGTTTATTTTAGTAAGAGCTTCTTTGCCTAGACCTAGATATGATCAAGTCGTTTCTTTTGGATGGAAATTTTGTTTTCCTGTTTCATTATTAAATTTATTTGGTACTGCATTTTTTAATTTAATTTTATATTAAAAGGATAATTTATGCATTTTTTAAAGTTTTTTTTTGTTGCACTAATTTCACAACTTAGAAGTATTTTTTTTGTTATATTAAATATCTTTTCAAAAAGAGAAACAAAACTATATCCTGAAGAAAAAGTTGATTTATCTTCTAGATATAGAGGAAGAATTATTTTGACTTCAGATAAAAAAGGAAATGAAAGATGTGTAGCTTGTAATTTGTGCGCATCTGTATGTCCTTCTAGTTGTATAGTTTTAAAACAAGCTAAAACTAAGGATAATAGATATTTTCCAAAGTTTTTTAAAATAGATTTCTCTAGATGTATATTTTGTGGTTTGTGTGAAGAAGCATGCCCTACAGCTGCAATTCAGTTAATACCAGATTTTGAATTATCTGATTATAAAAAAGAAGATTTAATATATGAAAAAGAAGATTTGTTAATATCTGGAACTGGAAAGTATCCAGATTATGATTTTTATTCAGTTTCTGGAATAAAAGCTAATAGTAATAATTTTAATAAAAATAAAAAAATTATTGATTGTGTTGATACTAAAAAAATATTACCTTAATAATTAGGAAAATTTATGGAACTAACGTTTTATTTATCAAGTTTTATTTCTTTAATTTCTATTTTTTTTATAATTATAGGAAATAGTTTATTTTTTTCAATATTGTTTTTAATAATATCTTTTTTATCTACATCTAGTATATTTTTCTTATTAGGTTCATATTTAATTGGTTCTTTTCAAGTTATTATATATTCTGGTGCTATTTTGTTATTATTTGTTTTTGTTATTATGATGACTAATTATAAAAATAGGTCTTTTTTTATAAACTTTAGTTTAAAAAAAATATTAAGTTTATTTATGTACATATTTTTATGTGCATTTTTTTTAATAGAAATTGTATATACAGCATTATTTTGTTTTAACAATAAAAGTGTAAACATTATAATTTTTACTAAAGATGTAGGTAAAGTATTGTTTTCTAATTACTTTTTTGTAATAGAATTATCCTCTATGTTATTACTAATATCTTTAATTTTATCATTTTATTTAAATAAGAATTATAAAGATTTATAGATATTCTTATTTTTTATTTAAGGTTTAACAATGTCTATACTTAATTGTTTTATATTTTGTGTAATTATGTTTTTATTAGGAGTTTTAATTTTTATTCTTAAGAAAAATCTTTTTTTTATGTTAATAGGAATAGAAATTATGACAAATGCATGTTTACTTCTTTTTGTTATATCTAGTAATTTTTGGAATAGTTCTGATGGAAACGTAATGTATATATTTATAATTACTACTTCTGCAGCAGAAGTTTGTGTAAGTTTATCCTTTCTATTTAAGTTTTATAAAATTAACAATACATTAAATATAGATTCATTGAGTGAGTTAAAAAAATGAGCATTATTCTTTTAACAATTTTATCTCCTATGTTAGGATTTTTTGCATTAATTTTTTTTAAAAAAATTTTAAATAAAAAATTTTTATTTTTTATTGGTTTAATTACGTTGTTTATATCTTTTTGTTCTAGCATTTTTAGTTTATATCTTATAAATATATTAAAAGAAAAATGTTTTATTTTTAATATATATAATTTAGTAGATATAAATGATTTTAAATTTAATATAAGTTTTTTATTAGATGAATTGTCTTTATCAATGTTATTAATTATAACTGGAATTGGTTTATTAGTTTATTTTTTTTCTTATTGGAATATGTTTTTTGAAAATGAAATAATAAAATTTTTTGCATATATAAATTTATTTATATCTAGTATGTCTATTTTAGTTTTGTCAGATAATTTTTTATTAATTTACCTTGGATGGGAAAGCGTAGGAATTTGTTCATATTTATTAGTAAGTTTTTATTATAAAGATTTTAAAAATATACTTTTTTCTATGAAATCTTTTTTAATTTCTAAGTTAAGTGATATATTTTTTTTAATATCTATATTTTTTATATATTATATTTTTCATACTTTTAATATAGTTGATATATCAAATTTTTTACATGATAATAATAATTTTAAAAACTTATATTTAGTTAAATTTGTTTGTTTATTTTTATTTTTAGCATCAATATCTAAATCAGCTCAATTTCCATTTCATACATGGTTGCCATATGCTATGGTTGGGCCTACTCCAGCTTCTGCTTTGATACATTCTGCTACTATGGTAACATCCGGTGTATATTTAATTTCTAGAATTAAAGATATTTTTTTATTTAATGATTATATATTTAATTTAATATCTATATTTAGTTTATTTTCAATAGTATTAGGAAGTGTTTCAGCTATGTTTCATAGGGATATTAAAAAAATTTTAGCATATTCTACAATTAGTCAAATAGGATATATGTTTTTATCTATAGGAATAAAATCTTGGAATTTTGCTATTTCATTTTTAATATCTCATGCAATTTTTAAAACTTTATTGTTCCTTTCAGCTTCATCTATAATATTTTGCAATAAAAATGAAAAAGACATATTTAAAATGACTTTTTCTAATAAAAAAAGTCAAATAGTTTATTTTTCTTTTTTAATTGGTTTAATGTCTTTAATGTCTTTTCCTATAATAACTCTAGGTTTTTATAGTAAGGGAGAAATATTATTTAAAATATTTGAGTCAAAAAACTATGCATTATTTTATATAGCTTTATTTGGTGCTATTTTTACTATATTTTATACTGCTAGACTGATGTTAAATATTTTATTTATTAAAAAAAAAGTTTTTTTATACGAATTAAATAGCAATATTTTTCATAATATTCCATTGTGCATTTTATTATTTTTGTCTACTTTTTTTGGAATATTTATAATTCCAGATTTATCAAGTTTTTTTTCTAATTTTTTCACAATTAGTAAATATTATGTTTCTTTAGAATTTTTGTTAAGTATAATAACAATTTTTAGTTTTTTTTCATATTTTTTCATTAATGAAAAAATATTTTTTTTAAAAAAAATATTTTTGTTTAATAAAATTTATAATTTTTTAAATGAAATTTTTATAAATGATTTATATTTTAATAAATTTTATAATTTTTTGAAAAATATTTATAAATACTTGTCTATAATATTTTATAGAGATGTTTTTAAAATTTTAATTTGTTTTATTTCATTTGTTATAATGCTTTTAAATAAAATTATTTTATTTTTACATTCTGGTTACTTGAGAAAGTATATATTAATATTTTTTTTAGTTTCCTTATTAGTTTTTAGTAGTATAATTTTTATATAAAAATTGTATTTTTTTTCTATTTTATTTTTTTTAAAAATTTAAAACTTTTATAAATTTTTAAAAGTTATTTTAAAAAGGTTAAATTTAAAATGTTACTTCCTTTTCTTATTATTATTCCTTTTTTAGGAGGAATTTTTTCATGGATATTATATTTATATAGTAGAACATTAGCTAAATTTATTGCAATTTTTTCTATAGTTTTAGTTTTTTTATTAAATACTATAATTTTTAAAAATCATTTTTATGATGTTTCTAATATATATTGTGATGATTTATGGTACGAAAAATTTTTTTTTCCTTTAATGTGTAAATTAGATATTAGCATTAATTTAGCATTAGATAGATTTTCTATATATATGATTTTTTTATTAACTTTATTATGCTTTGTTTCAATAATTTTTAGTTGGAATGAGAAAAATAGTAATTCTGGAGCTTTTTATTTAAATGTATTAATTTTATTTTCTAGTATAATTGGTGTTTTTTTATCCAAAGATTTATTTTTATTTTTCTGTTTTTGGGAAATAATGATATTTCCAATTTGTTTTTTAAACATTTTTTATGGGTTAAAGACTAATTACAAAAATAAAATAAAATGTGTGAAAAGTTTTTTTTTACATAGTCAGATATCATCTTTAATAATGTTTTCTTCTATATTATTATTAGTTCATTATAATTATAGTATAAATGGAATATGGACTTTTGATTTTAATTTGTTAAAAAATTCTTTTTTAAGTTCAAATTTTACAGAATATTTTGTTTTATTTGGTTTTTTATTATCTTTTTTAGTAAAAATGCCTTCTGTTCCATTTCATACTTGGCTTCCATCTTTTTCGTATTATTCTCCTATAGGTAATTCTGTAGATTTATTAGGTTTTTTATCTAAAGTAGGTGTATATAGTATTTTAAGATTTTTTATTCCATTATCTCATAACGTTTTTTATAGAATTCAAATTTTAGGAATATTATTAGGAGTAATAAACATTTTTTATGGAATTTTTATGGCTAGCATAAAAAATAATTTAAAATATATATTATCATACATAAATATTGCGCACTCAGGAATAATGTTAGTATCTATATTTAATATTAATAATATATCTTATGAAGGATTATTACTGTATATAATTTCTAGTACTATTTGTTCTACTGCTCTTTTCGTGCTATCTAGCAAGTTGTATAAACAAATACAAACTTACAATTTAAATAAAGTTGGTGGATTATGGGATAAAATTAATATTATACCTGAATTTTTTTTATTTTTTTCTTTATCTAATTTTGGATTACCTGGTACAGGAAATTTTATTAGTGAATTGTTAATTTTTTTAGGTCTTTTTTTATTTTGTCCTAAGATTTCTATTATTTGTATAATTAGTTTGATGTTTTTTGTTTTTTGTTCATTAAAAATGTTTCATAGAATTTTTTATGGAGAATTAAAAAATAAAATAAAATTTCATAATATAAATTTTTTAGAAATTTTTACAATATTATTATTAACTTGTTTATTAATTTTAATAGGTTTGTTTCCAAATTTTATACTTTATAAATTTGATTTTTATAATGATTTTTTATATAAAAATGTTGATTAATTTATTGAAGATAAGGAAGTATTTAAAATGTTAGAAACAATTTTAAAATGGATAGAATTTATACCATTTTTTATTATTATGTGTAGTATTTCAATAGGAATATTTTTTGTTGTATTTGAAATAAGTAATTTAGTAATGTTTATAAACACTTTTTTAGGAATATTATTTACTATTATTTATTTATTTGTATTTAAAGATAGTTTAATGTTTAAAAAAAATTTTTTTTTCCATTTTGACATATATTCTATTTTTTTTGCAATTTTAATTTTATTAACTAGTTTAATTACTTCTTTTTTTGTGCATTTTTATTATAAAAAGAATAAAATGTATAAAAAAGAATATTATATAATATTACTTGCACTATCTTTAGGAAGTTTATCATTAAATTTTTCTAAACATATGTCTGTTTTTTTTGTTAGCATGGAAATAATAACATTGTCTACAGTAGGTTTAATTTATTTTTTTAATAACAATAAAAAAGCTATAGAGGCTTCATTAAAATATATATTATTTTCTAGTTTTAGTTCTATTTTTGTTTTATTTGGAATTGGATTAATTTATTTTATTTCTGGTAGTTTAGAATATTCTAATTTATATAATTTTGTTGATAACAGTGATATATATAAAAAAATTTTTCTATTTTTCGGTTTATGGATGATTTTGTCTGGAATATTTTTTAAAATGTCCATATTTCCATTTCATTTTATTTTTCCAGATGTATATAAAATTTCTAACCCTGTTTTTTTGATTTGTTTTTCTGTTTTAAATAAAATATCTTTTTTTAGTTTTTTATTATATGTTTTTACTAATACTTTTTTATCAAAAGAAACTTTTTTTTTAAATTTAATTGAAATATTTTCTTTTTTTTCTATGTGTTTTGGAAATTTATTAGCAAATTTACAAAATAATATTAAAAGATTATTAGGTTATGCATCTATTAGTCAAGTTGGATATTTAATGTTAATTTTATTAGTTTTTGACAAATTTGTTTTTTTTAAAGAAAATATTTTTTTTTATTTTTTAAATTATATTATTTGTAACATTTGTATTTTCAGCGCAATGACAATAGTAAAAAAATATTATATTAAAAATAATATGTATAATAATATATATAAAGAAAATATTTTTTTTAACTTATATAATTCATTTCCTTTATTATCTATTGCTTTATCAATTGTTTTCTTTTCTTTATCTGGAATTCCTTTTACTATAGGTTTTATTAGTAAATTATATTTAATTTATTCTATTATAGAAAATAAATTATGGTTTTTAATGATTGGTTTAATATTTAGTAGTATTATAGGAGTATATTTGTACTTTAAAATAATAATAGATTTTTATAATAAAAAATATGATCTTTTTTTTATAAAAAAATATGATATTTCTATGTCAAGTAAAATTTTAGAAAAAATAATTTTTTTTATTTCATCGTTGTTAATAATTATTAATATATTGTTTTTAAATATTAGATATTAAAAAAATGTTAAAATCTTGTTAAAAATTTTATAGTTTAATTTTTTAAATAGTATAATTTTTTATATTTAAACTATTTTATACATAATTTTTTATAATTTTAACATTTTTGTAAAAATTAAAAGACAAAGATAAAAATACTTTGTCTTTATTTTTTATAAATAGTTCTTAAATTTTATTAAATTATGTTTAATATTTTATTTCTTAACATATTTTTTAAAAATATTTTACATTTTTTCTATAAAATTTTATGTTTATATTAAAAACATCTCAGATATAGATTTTTCTTTATTTATTCTTCTTATAGCTTCAGATAACATTTTTGATAATTTTATTGTTCGTACTTTTTTTATATTTTTTATTTTTTTTGATAAAGGTATAGTATCACAAACTATAATTTCATCTATAAAAGAGTTTTTTAAATTGTAATCTGCTTTTCCTGAAAATACTGGATGAGTGGAATATGAAAAAATTTTTTTAGCTCCTTTTTTTTTTAACATGTTTGCTGCATTGCACAATGTACCAGCTGTATCTATTATATCATCAATTAATATACAATTTCTTTTTTTCACTTTTCCTATTATATTCATTACTTGAGATTCATTATTTTTAGATCTTCTTTTATCTATTATAGCTATATCATTAGAATTTAATAATTCAGCTATTGTTCTAGTTCTTACTATACTTCCTATATCTGGAGATACTAAAACTGGTTTTTTAATTTTTATATTTTTTTTTATATCTTTAGCTATAACAGGGCTAGTAAAAACGTTATCTATAGGTATATCAAAAAATCCTTGAATTTGTTCAGAATGTAAATCTACTGTAAGAACTCTATTTACTCCTACATTGGACAAACAACTAGCTATTACTTTTGCTGTGATAGGAACTCTGTATGATTTTATTCTTCTATCTTGTCTTGCATACCCAAAATATGGTATAACTGCAGTTATTCTTTTTGCTGAAGCTCTTTTTAAAGCATCTATTATTATAATTAGTTCCATTATATTATCATTTACAGGATAACAAGTAGATTGTATTATAAATACATCATGTCCTCTAACATTTTCATTTATATTAACACTTATTTCTCCATCACTAAATTTTGTTACTTCTGCTATTCCTAATTTTTTATTTAAATATTTTGCTATATCTTTTGCTAAACTTAATGTAGCATTTCCAGAAAATATTTTCATATTTTAAAGGTTTCCTTTTATAAAAGTATTTTATTAAATATATTTTAATAAATGTCTTGTTATTTTTATAATATTTTAACATTGTATTTTGAATAAAAATTATTAAAAATATTTATATATTAAATAAAAATATTTTAATTATTTAAAACATTTTTGTTCAATATATTTTTGTAATTAATATATATTTGTTTTATGTAAAATTATTATTATATGTCTATAATATATTATATTAGATTAACGAAATTAAATGTTAGTTAAACATTTTTAAGTATATTATCTTATTATATTTTTTATTAAAAATAAAAATTTATATAAATGTTTTTTAACCTTATAGAGCAAAGTATATGAAAAATTTTATTAATGAAAAATTATTATTATTTACAATTAGAATAAAAAAAATTGAAAAAAATCTTTATAAAGCTAGTTATAAAAAGTATGAAAAAAAATTTAATAATTTATCTAAAGAATATTATAAATTAAAATATATAATAAATTTATTTAATAATTGGAAAAAAAATGAAAAAATAATAAATCAACATATTGATTTATTTTCAGATGTAGATTTGTGTAATTTAGCTAAAGAAGAGTGTAAAATGGTAAAAAAAAAAAATAAATTAATAGAAAAAAAAATATATAACTTTTTTTCTACTAAAACATATAGTAATAAAAATGGATGTTATATAGAAATCAGATCTGCGTCTGGAGGAGATGAAGCATCTATTTTTGCTGGAGATTTATTTAAAATGTATATAAAATACGCAGACAGAAAAAAATGGAAAACTAAAATAATGAATATAATATATGGAGATAGAGGAGGCTTCAAAGAAGCTATAATTAAAGTAAATGGAAGAAATTCTTTAAAAAATTTAAATCTTGAATCTGGAGGTCATAGAGTTCAGAGAATACCTAAAACTGAAAATCAAGGAAGAACTCATACATCAACTTGTACTGTTGCTATAATACCTGATAGTAATGATAAAAAAAAAATTTTTATAAAAAATTCTGATTTGAGGATAGATACTTTTAAATCTTCAGGAGCTGGCGGGCAACATGTAAATACAACTGATTCAGCTATAAGAATTACACATTTACCAACTGGTAATGTAGTAGAATGTCAAAATGAAAGATCACAACATAAAAACAAATCTAAAGCTATGGAAATATTATATGCAAGAATAAAGAATCAAGAAGAAAAAAAAAATCAAGAAAGAAAATCTAACATAAGAAAGAGTTTGTTAGGAAGTGGAGAAAGATCTGATAGAAATAGAACATATAATTTTTCTCAAAATAGAATTACAGATCACAGAATAGATTTAAGTTTATATTGCTTAGATAAAGTATTAAATGGAGATCTAGATTTAATTATTAAGCCTGTTTTAAAAGAATACAAAAAAAAAATGTTTTTAAAATTAAATATAAAAGATATATAAAAATTTTAAATGTATAAAATATATAAAAATAAATTTTGTTTAATATGTAGTAATAAAAACATTATTATATTTTAAATATTTTTTTTTAAATAATTTTTTTATTAATTTATATATAAAATTTATTATTTTTTTTATGTAAATACTAAAAATTTTTTATTAACAAACTTTTAATTTAGTTTATATTGTTTTTTAATAGTTTTAATTAATTTTAAAAATAAGTTTTAAAAAAACATATAACTTTTTGTTAAAATTTTAAATTAAAAAATTTATAAACATTATATAAAATAGTTTTTAATATTATTAAATTTTTTTTATATTTGATATATAAAATTTAATTTTTCAAATGTTTTATTATATAAATTTTTTGATATAAAAATAATAAAATTTAATTATAATAAAAAATTAAAATTAAATTTAAAAAAAAATAAAATTTATAAAATATTTTTTTTATAGAAATGTAACTTTTAATTAAAAAAAAATTTTAATATGACATTAAACAAATATTTTTTTTCATTTTTTTTTAAAAAAAAAATATATATATAAAAATTTTAATATTTTTTTTAATTTAATATAAAAATTATATTTAATAATATAAAATATATGAAATAAAATTATTAAAAATATTATTTTTAGAATTTTACTTTTGGCAAAAATATAATTAATAAATTTTTTAAATTATATATTTTATATATATTTTTTTAATTTATGTTTTATATAGTTGTTAATATTTTAATAAATAATTAAATTATAACAGTTATTTAAAAACTTGGTTAAGGTATTTAATATATGAAAAATTTAATTTTAGTTTTAAATTGTGGCAGCTCTTCTGTGAAATTTTCTATTATAGATCCTATAAATGAAAAAAAATTTTTAGAAGGAGAAGTAAGTTCATTAAATTTGCCTATTTCTTATATAAAATGCATAACAAAGCATAAAAATTTTTATGAAAAAAAAAATTATAAGATGTCACATAAAGATGCTATAAATTTTATTATAAAAAAAATTTTATTAAAATATAATAAAAAACTTTTTTCAAGTGTAATAGGTATAGGGCATAGAGTTGTTAATGGAGGTGATAAATTTAAGAAATCTGTCATTATAAATAATTCAGTATTGAAACATTTAGAAGAGTTAATTTCTTTGGCTCCTATTCATAATCCACTTAATTTAATAGGAATAAAGCAAATATTAAAATATTTTCCAAATTTATATAAAAAAAATGTAGCAGTATTTGACACTAGTTTTCATAGCAGTTTACCAAAAAGAGCGTATTTATATGCAATACCAAATAAATTTTTTTATAAACATAAAATTAGAAAGTATGGCGCCCATGGAATTAGTTGTACATATATATTAAAAAAATTTTCTAAAATAACAAAAAAAAAGTTAAGTGAATTAAATGTTATAATTTGTCATCTTGGTAGTGGATCTTCAGTATCTGTAATAAAAAACGGTTTTTGCATAGACACATCTATGGGTTTTACTCCATTAGAAGGTTTAGTAATGGGGACTAGATCTGGTGATATAGATCCATCTATAATATTTTATATGAACGAAGAATTGAAATTAGAAATTAAACAAATAAAAGAAATATTAAATAATAAGTCTGGAATAATTGGATTAAATGAAAAAAGTAGTGATTTTAGATATTCTGAAAAAAAATATTTTATTTCTAAAAGATCTAAAATTTCAATAGATATATTTTGTTATAGATTAGTTAAATATATTAGTTCATATTTTTTCTTAATAAATAAAAATATAGATGCTTTAATTTTTACAGGCGGTATAGGAGAAAATTCTAAATTAATGAGAGAAATTACTATTAGTAAATTAAATTCTTTAAACTTTTTTGTTGACAAAAATAAAAATGACATTTATTGTAAAGATTTTTCTTTTATAAATAAGGAAAATTCTATACCTATATTAGTTATTAAAACTAATGAAGAAATAATAATAGCTAAAGATACTTTTGATTTGATTTAGTTTAAATAAAATTTTAATATTATATTATTTATATTTAAAATAAAATAATAAAATTATAGGTGTTATTTTGTCTAGATCAATAATTTTTATTCCTATAGGAAATAATGTTCATTTAACTGATATTATATATAACTTTTTTAGTTTTGTTACTAAAAAAAAATTTAGTTCATTTTTTTTTAAAATACTTCATGAAAAAACTAAAAATAATTTTTTAGATGATACAACTAATTTTTTTTTAAAGAAAAAAATAAATAACTTTATAAATCCAACTTTAATAAAAAATTTAGAAATGTTAGAAAATGATTCAGAATATAGTTTTTTATTAGAAAAATCTATAAAAAAATATAGTTCAATTAAAAATTTAGCAGATATAATATTAATAGAAGGAATAAATACTAAAAAAAATAGTTTGATTGAGAGAAGTTTTAACATAAATTTTGCTAAAAGCATAAATGCTAAAATTATATTTATTTCTAATTTTAATAAAATTTTTAATGGTATTAATTTTGATATTATGAATAAAATTGTTTTAAAAGATTTTTCTTATTCAAAAGAATCTATATTAGGGGTGATAATAAATAAGTATAATAAAAAAAAAGATATAATTAATTCATTTAGATCTAAATTTTGCATAGATAATAAATATGATAAAAAAATTGAATATATAAAAGAAATAAAAAAAAAATATAACTTACATGTCTTATTCAACTTATTAGGTATTTTTATATATAAAATAAAATCAAAAAGAATTTGTGTTTCAAAAATTTTGAAATATTTAAATTTAAAATATTTATATGACAAAAAAACATTTTTAAGAAAAATAAAATTTTTTATCTTTAATAATATAAATATTAAACGCTCAAAAAAATTTTATAAATATCATTTTTTCATAATAGATGTTAATGATAAAAATACTTTAAAAGATTTTTTTTTTATTGTTAACAACAATTATAAAATAGGATCAGTATTATTTATTTGTAATAATAAAAATACGAGAAAATTAACTTATTTATTTTTAGATTTTTATAAAAAGAAAATTCCAATATTTGTTACTAAAAAAAGTTTGATAGAATTAATTGAAAAAATTAAATGTTGTACTTATTTTAAAAATATAATTTTTTCTAATAAAAATAATTTATTTAAAAAAAATGTATTTAATTTTAATATAAATAAATTTATAAAATTAATTTTCAATAAAATTAAAAATAAATTTTTAACATCTTTTTTTTTCAAATATAATTTAAAAGAAAAAGCTAAATCATTAGATCATAAAATTATATTTCCTGAAGGTTATGAACCTAGAATTTTAAAAGCAGTCTCCTTATGTTCTGAAAAAAAAATAGCAAATTGTATTTTATTAGGTGATCCTAATATAATAAAAAAAGTTTCAAAAAAAAATAACATAATTTTAGATAAAAACATACAAATTATAAATCCATATAAAATAAGAAATAACTATATAGATTTTTTTATAAAAAGTAGATTACCAAAACATTTAGATAAAAACTCAGCAAAAGAAATGCTAAAAGATAATTGTGTTTTAGCTACTTTAATGTTAAAAAATAATGAAATAGATTGTTTAATTTCAGGTTGTACTAATACTACAGCTAATACTATTAGACCTGCTTTTCAAATTATAAAAACAAAAAAAACATCTTCTTTAATATCATCATTTTTCTTTATGTTATTAAATGATAGGGTAATAATATATGCTGATTGTGCTATAAATCCTAATCCTAATTATGTTCAGTTAGCTGAAATTGCTATTGAAACAGCAAATTCTGCATTAAAATTTGGAATGTTACCAAGAATAGCTATGATATCTTATTCAACTAAATCATCTGGGTATGGGCCTTTAGTTGATAAAGTTAATGAAGCTACTTTACTTGTTAAAAAAAATAGACCTGATTTGTTAATAGATGGACCAGTACAATATGACGTAGCAATTAGCAGTAGTATATCTAAATTAAAAAAATATAATTCTGCAATAGCGGGAAAAGCTAATATATTTATATTTCCTGATTTAAATACTGGTAATTCTGTTTATAAAGCAGTTCAAAATGCTACTCAATCTACTTCTATAGGTCCTATATTACAAGGAATAAATAAACCTGTAAATGATTTATCTAGAGGAGCAACAGTAGAAGATATAGTTTATACAACAGCTGTAACTTCTATTCAATTTTTAAACAATTAGTATGAACCTTTTATAGAAATAAGAAAATTATTATATCTTATTTCTATAAAAAATATTATATATATTTTATATTAAAAAATATATATCAAAAAATATTTTATTTTTTAAACATTTTAAATATTATTAATATTAAATATTTTTTTATTATATATTTTTAATATTTATTCTTCGTCATATTTAAATTAATTTATTTCTAAAAATTTTTTATACATTTTTTTCAGAATAAGGAATAGTAACTTTTTGTATTGCAACTACTTTTGCTTTTTTATTAGTTCTAATTAATATTACTCCTTGCGTATTTCTGCTTAAAATACCTATTTCTGAAACTCTAGTTCTAACTAAAACTCCTGAATTAGTAATTATTATTATTTCATTTTTTTTAGTAACTTGTATAGAAGCTATTACTACTCCATTTTTTTTTGTAATTTTAGTAGAAATTATACCTCTAGTAGCTCTAGATTTTATTGGAAATTCTGAAATTTTTGTTCTTTTACCATATCCATTTTTTGTAACTGTTAGTATTTCTCCATTTTTTTTTGGAACAATTAAAGAAACAACCTTGTCTTTTTTGTTTATTTTTATTCCTCTTACTCCAGCAGCAGTTCTACCCATTTTTCTTACATGCTTTTCAGAAAAATGAACTACTTTTCCATGAGATGTAAATAACATTATAGTGTTTTGGCCATTAGTTAAAGAAACTCCTATTAATTCATCTCCTTTACTAAGATTTATAGCAATAATACCTGAATTTCTTTGCTTTTTAAATTTTGTTAACGTAGTTTTTTTTACTATTCCATTTGATGTAGCCATAAAAATATTTTTATTTTCACTATATTTTGATAATGGTAATATCGCTGTAATTCTTTCGTTAAAACTTAATGGTAATAAATTTATTATAGGTTTTCCTCTAGTATTTCTGCTGGAACTAGGCAATTGATATACTTTCATCCAATAAATTATACCTTTACTAGAAAAACATAATATTATGTCGTGAGTATTAGTGACTAACAAACATTCTATAAAATCTTTTTCTTTTATTTTTGCAGCTAATTTACCTTTCCCTCCTCTTTTTTGCGCATTATAATCAGATAAAGGTTGATATTTTACATATCCAGAATTTGATAAAGTTACTACAACATCTTTTTTTGTAATAATATCTTCTATATTTATTTTAGAAGCATTATGTTTTATTCTAGTTCTTCTTATATCACCAAAACAATTTTTAGTTTCTAACAATTCTTTTTTTATTACTTCAACTAATTTATTTTTATTATTTAATATGTTTATTAAATATTTTATTTTACTTAATATATTTTTATATTTTTCACAAATTTTTTTATTCTCTAAATTAGTAATTTTAGATAATTTTAGATTTAGTATTGCTTTAACTTGCTTTTTAGTAAGGGAATATTCTTCCTTCATTTCATTTTTTTTAACTATTTTACATTTTTTTAATAATTTATTTTTTTCTAAATACATATTATAAAAATTATTTTTGTGAAATTTCCATTTTTTTTTTATTAATATGTTTTTTATATATGATGTTTTGTTTGATTTTTTTATAATATTTATAATACAGTCGATGTTATTAACAGCTATTATAAATCCTTCTAATAAATGCGATTTTTTATTGTTTTTTTTTAACTCAAAAATACTTCTTCTAGTTACTATTTCTTTTCTATGATATAAAAAAGCATCTAAAATTTCTTTTAAAGACATTATTTTAGGTTTTCCATTATATAATGCTACCATGTTTATTCCAAAAGAAATTTGAAGTTTACTTAGTAAATATAATTTATTTAAAATAACTTCAGCTATTGCTTCTCGTTTTATTTCAATTACTATTCTCATTCCATCTTTATCAGATTCATCTCTTAAGGTACTTATTCCTTCTATCTTTTTCTCTTTTATTAATTCAGAAATTTTTTCTATTAATTTAGATTTATTAACTTGATAAGGTATTTCTTTAATTACTATAAACTCTTTTTTTGTTTTTTTATTTTTTTTAATAATACTTTTTGCTCTTATATATATTTTTCCTTTTCCTGTTTTATATGCTTTTTTAATTCCTTCTGATCCATATATTATACCTGCTGTAGGAAAATCGGGACCAGGTATTATCTTCATTAATTTTTTTAAAGATATTTTTTTATTATCTAAATATTTTAAACATCCATCTATTATTTCATTAAGATTATGTGGCGGTATATTTGTAGCCATACCTACTGCTATTCCTGAAGAACCATTTATTAGTAGGTTAGGTATTTTAGTTGGTAGAACTATTGGTATTTTTTCAGTATCATCATAGTTAGATATAAATTTAACAGTATCTTTGTTTAAATCATTTAAGAATTCATGAGATATTTTAGACATTTTTATTTCAGTATATCTCATAGCTGCCGCTGAATCTCCATCTATTGATCCAAAATTTCCTTGTCCTTTTATTAACATATATCTTAATGAAAATGGTTGTGCCATTCTAACTATAGCTTCGTATACAGCAGAATCTCCATGTGGATGATATTTTCCTATTACATCTCCAACTATTCTTGCAGATTTTTTGTATGGTTTATTATAAAAATTTTTTAAAATGTTCATAGCAAATAAAATTCTTCTATGTACTGGTTTTAATCCATCTCTTACATCTGGTAACGCTCTTCCAATTATTACTGACATTGCATAGTCTAAATATGAATTAGTAAGTTCTTTTTCTATATATACTTTTATTATATTTTTAGAAATATTTTTCATATTTTTCTCTTTATATAATTTTTATAATAATAAAACTATATCATGACGGATTTTGTTAAGTAAAATTTAAATACAATTATTTATAATATATAAAATTTAAATATATATTTTTTTTAATTATTTTAGAATATTATAAATATTTTATATAATTAAATTAAGTTATAATACTTATATTATAAATTTTTATAGTTATTTATATATACTTGTAGTTTAATTCTTATTCAGAGCTCTTTTTATTATATAAATATGGTGAAATTTATGAATTCTGAAGAAAAAATATTAATTGAAAATTTATTTAAAAAAATTAGTAAAGCAGAAAAAAAATTTTTTAAAAAAGATGAGGAGGCTAATAATTTAATAACAAAACTTTCAAAAAAAAATACTAACTCACATTATTATATGGTTCAATTTTTGTTAGTTCAAGATGAACTAATAGCAAGACTTAATAATTATGTGAATGAGTTGAAAAATGAAATGTCAAATTTAAAGAAATTTAAGAAAAATACTAAAAAAAGTTTTTTATCTAATTTTTTTAATTCTAAAGATAATAGTTCAACTGAAAAATTTAATAAAGAGAGTAATTTTAAAAAAGATAGTTTTAACAAAAAATATAATTATGAAAATAGTAATAATTATAGATATAATGAAAGTTTTGGTTGTTATGGAAATAATGGTAGTTTTTTAAGTAATGCTTTACAAACTGCTTCAGGAGTTGCTGGTGGTATTGTATTTGGAAATTTGTTAAGTAGTTTGTTTCATTCTAATAGATATGATTCAACTGTAATAAATGATGTTAATAATACTAATATTTTCAATTTAGAAAAAAATTCTGTAAACAATTTAGACAATGTTGAAAACTCTAGAGAGAATTTCTTAGTAGAAAATATAGATAGTTCTAAATTACAAAATATAGAAAAAAATAATTTTGATTTTAGCAATAAAGATTCTATAGAAAATGCAGAGGATAATTTTACAGAAAATGATTTTGTTTAAATAAAAAATTTGCATTTGTTAAGAAAATTTTCTTAATGATTAAACCAGCAATCTTTATTGCTGGTTTATTTTTTTTAAGTTTTATTTTGTATATATTTTTTTAGCCCTTCTGTAGAAGGATGTATTCCTTTTTTTTTGTTATTCCAGTCTGATGGACATACATAACCATTTTTTTTATGAAAGTTTAATGCATCTATCATTCTAATAATTTCTTTTACACTTCTTCCATAAGGTAAATCGTTAACAATTTCATGTTTTATTATTCCGTCAGAATCTATTAAAAAAGTTGCTCTTAGAGATATGCCTAGTTTTGGATGTTCTATTTCATATGATTTTTGAATTTCTTTTTTTATGTCAGAAACTATAATGTAATTTAAATTTCCTATTCCACCATTTTTAATAGAAATATTTTTCCATGTATAATGTGAATATATTGAATCACATGATACACCTATTATTTTTACATTATTTTTTTTAAATTTGTTGTAATGTTTATTAAATTCTATTATTTCTGTTGGACACACAAAAGTAAAATCCATAGGCCAAAAAAATAATACTGTTATATTGTTTTTTATATATTTTTTAAAATTAAAATTATCAATAATTTCATTATTTTTCAAAATAGCTGAAGAAACAAAATTAGGTGCTTGTTTAGTTACTAAAGTCATATATTTTCCTATAAATTTTTTGTATAATTATTTTTATATAAGAGTTTATTTTAAAAATTTTATTTAATTATTTATATATATTGAAATATGAAACAAATAATAACTTGGAGAAGTTTATTAAAGACTGAAAAAAAAAAAAAATATTTTTTAAAAATGTTAAAATTTTTAAAAAAAGAGAGAAAAAAAAGTATTATATATCCTTCTTGTAATGAAGTGTTTTCTGCTTTTAAATATACTAATTTTGATAAAATAAAAGTAGTTATAGTTGGTCAAGATCCATATAGTAATTTTAATCAAGCTAATGGTCTAGCTTTTTCTGTAAGATACGGTCAAAATATTCCCCCTTCTTTAAGAAATATATTTAAAGAACTTAAGTCAGATATAAAAAATTTTGTTTACCCATCTCATGGATTTTTAAAAAAATGGGCATTACAAGGTGTATTTTTGTTAAATTCTATTCTAACGGTGGAAAAAGATAAACCTGGTTCTCATAAAAAAATTGGGTGGTTAAATTTTACAAATGTTGTTATAAAAAAAATAAATAAATATAAAAAAAATGTTATTTTTTTATTATGGGGTAATTTTGCTAAACAAAAAATAAAATTTATAAATTTTAAAAAACATATTATATTAATTTCTTCTCATCCATCACCTTATTCAGCTTATAATGGTTTTATAGGATGTAAACATTTTTCTAAAGTAAACAATATTTTAACTAAATTAAAAAAGAAAAATATAAATTGGAATATATAATTTTTTTTTGATATTTTATTTTTACTTATTTTTTTTATTAAATTTTATATTTATTTTTTATATTTAAAATAGATTTTAATATTAAAGGTATTCCTTGTATAACAGCTTCATTATCTATTTTATTTTTTTTTATTTTTTTGTTTAATTTTTTTAACTTTTTTATTACTTTACTTATTTTTTTTAAAAACATTAGTAAATATGTTTTTTTTATATTTTTAATTTTTTTATTAGTTTCTTTTTTAATATTTTCTATAGAAGCTTGTTCTCTTAATGTTATTTCTTTTTCTAGTTTTTTTATTTTTTTAAATTTTTTGTTTAATTTTTTAATTTTATTTTTAATCTCTTTTTTTGTTTCTTTTTCTTTTTTTTTAATTTTGTGTTCTTTTATTTCTTGTTTATCAAAACTTTTTTTCATATTTTTCCTATTTTTAATAATATTAACAATTTTAATGTATTTTATTAAAATTTTAAATAATCTTTAATTAACATAAATAATGTTTTTGGAGCTGGCGGGACTCGAACCCGCGTCCAAATAATTTTTAATAAAGGTATTACATGTTTATTCTATTTTTTTTTTAAATTTTAATATAAATAGACGTATAACATAAAATCATAGTTCATTATATAAATTTTTTAATAAAAACATGAACAATTTTTATTATATCTCTTTTTTTTATGACCTTTTATATCTATTTTATAAGAGAATAATTAGATAATAAGGGCTTTATTAGTTTTTAGGCTGCTAAAGCATATTTTGTTTTGTTTGCATATATTTGTTTTCGGTTTTTAACGAGGCAACCGATCCTCGACATGAACCTTATATTTTAAAATTATTTGTCAAATCCTGAAACAGCCCCAATAAAATGTATATTAATTATTGCAAAAAAAAATGTTTATGTCTATGTTTTATTTTTAAATTTTTTACATAATAAATTAAAATATGTTAAAATTTAAGAATAATTTTTATATAAATAATTTATAGCGAAAAGTAAAATGAATGCATTAGAAAAAATAAAAAATCAAATAAAAAAAAATTCTATAATATTATATATGAAAGGTAGTATAAAATATCCTAGTTGTGGTTTTTCAGCTAAAGCTTGTGAAATAATTTCTATGTATACTACAAAATGTAAATATATAGATGTATTAAAAAATCCTGACATAAGAAAAGAACTTCCTATATTTTCTAATTGGCCTACTTTTCCTCAATTATGGATTAATGGAAAATTAGTTGGGGGTTGTGATATAATTATTAAATTATCTAAAACTGGAGAATTAAAAAGAATTTTACAAAATTTATAATATATAAGTAATTTAATTTAAAAATTTTAAGATATAACATTAAATTTTATAAATTTAATTTTAGATTTTTATTGTTATATCTATTTTATTTTAATTTTGTCAAATAGGCCATCCTCCTAATTTTTTCCATTTATTTACTATTTTACAAAATAAATTTGCTGTTTTAATTGCATCATATAATGCTGAATGAGCTTGTTTGTTGTCAAAATATATTCCTATATTCTTACAAGCTTTTGATAATACTGTTTGGCCTATAGCTAAACCGCTGAGAGTTGCTGTATCAAAGGTTACAAATGGATGAAATGGATTTTTTTTTATACTATTTCGCTCTATAGCTGACATAAAAAAGTTTAAATCAAATATTGAGTTGTGTGCTACTATTACTCCTTTTTTGCATTTTTGTATTTTAATTCCTTCATTAACTTTTTTTAATATAGATTTTAATGCTTTTTTTTCACTTACAGCTCCTCTTAATGGACTAAAAGGATCTATTTTATTAAATTTTATTGATGTTTCATTTACTATTGATCCTATAAATGGTTTTATATGATGATGTAAAGTTTTTTCTTTTTTTAGCCAACCTGATTCATCCATTTTTAAAGTTATCGCGGCTATTTCTAATAGAGCATCTGTTTTATAATTAAATCCAGCCGTTTCTATATCTATAACTACTGGATAAAATTTTCTAAATCTTTTACTTAAAAAATTTTTTTTTTTTATATTTTTATTTTGCATATTTTTCTCTATAATTCTATTATATATTGTATGATAATATTATTTATATTATTATTTTTTATAAATTTTTAATTAATACAATAGAATTTATTTATATTTTACAATTTTTATTTATAATAAAGTTATATTCATATATAAAATATATATTATTTAAATAAAATTTCATTCTTAGAGGTATTTTTATGACATTTACACTCCCTAATTTGCAATATTCTTATAAAGAATTTCAACAATATATAGATGAAGAAACTATGTTTATACATTATAATAAACATCATAAGAATTATATAGATAGTTTAAATATTATAATAAAAAATAATAATATTATTATTGATTCTATTGAAGATTTAATAAAATCTTTAAATAATATTGATATAGAAGATATAGAAAAGTTAAAAAATAGTGCCGGGGGGCATTTTAATCATCTTTTGTTTTGGAAAAATTTAAAATTAGGAACAAAAATTAGTAATGATTTTAAAAAAATAATAGAAAAAAATTTTGGGAGTATACAAAATTTTAAATTAAGATTCGAAAATATTTCATCTAATCATTTTGGATCTGGCTGGGTTTGGTTAATTGTTAAGAGAAATAATATATTAAGAATTGTTTCTACTAATAATCAAGATAATCCATTAATGGGAAAATTTGTTTCAGATGATTACGGATATCCAATATTTGGTTTAGATTTGTGGGAGCATGCTTATTATTTAAAATATAAAAATGATCGTTTAAGTTATATAAAAAATTTTTGGAACATTATAAATTGGGATGAAGTTTTTAATAGATTAAAAAAGTTTCATAAAAAATTTAATATATAATTTTAAAATAGG
Organism: Buchnera aphidicola (Ceratoglyphina bambusae); assembly: GCF_039363085.1. Taxonomy (GTDB): domain Bacteria; phylum Pseudomonadota; class Gammaproteobacteria; order Enterobacterales; family Enterobacteriaceae; genus Buchnera_G; species Buchnera_G aphidicola_E. The sequence continues at coordinate 152,405 of NZ_CP134982.1, forward strand.
AATATGAATTTTTGAATATAATAAAAATTATAGCTGGTTTATCCAACCCTTTTAAAAAATATAATAATACTAGACATAACATAGGAGCATTATTTGTTAAAAATCTATCTAAAAAATTTAATATAAAATTAAATATTAAAAATAAATTTTTAGGAAATATTGGTATATGGAAATATAATAATCAAAATATTTATTTATTTGTTCCTAGTCTTTATATGAATTTGAATGGAATTTCTATTAGATTGATTTCTTCTTTTTATAATATAAGTTATAAAAATATACTAATAGTACAAGATGATATATATACTAATGTAGGAATATCAAGATTTGTAGTTTCTAACAATCATTATGGTCATAATGGAATAAAAAACATAATATATAATTTTAATAAAAAATGTCTTTTAAATAGGCTTTGTATAGGTATAGGAAAACCAACTAATAAACATAATTTAGCTTCTTATGTATTATCTGAACCTTTGAAAGAAGAAAAAAAATTGATTAATAAATCTATTAATGAGTCAATAAACATTGTTAAAAATTTGATCAAAAAAAACATATCTATAAAAAAAATTTAATTTAAACGCAGTTTTTTATAAAAAAAAGTTATATAAATTTTAAAGTTCATTGTTTATATAAAAATAGAGTATTGTATTATGTCATTGAAATGTGGTTTAGTTGGATTACCAAATGTTGGAAAATCTACATTATTTAATGTATTAACAAAATCTCGAGTACCTTCTAAAAATTTTCCATTTTGTACTATAAATTCTAATATAGGTATATCATTTGTAGAAGATAACAGAATTAAAAATATTTGTAAAATAATTAATTCTACTAATAATGTTGTGAAATCTTATATTAAATTTGTCGATATAGCTGGGTTAGTTAAAAATTCTCATTTAGGAAGTGGATTAGGAAATAAATTTTTAAACAGCATTAAAGACGTTGATATAATATTACATGTTGTAAGATTTTTTAAAAATAAAGATATAATACATGTAAATAATAAAATAGATCCAATATATGATGTTAATTTAGTTAATACTGAATTAATATTGTCTGATTTTCAAGAATGTCAAAAAATAATTTTTAATTATAAAAAAAGATTTAATAAAAGAGAAAGAGATAATAAAAATATTGAAAACATTTTAAACATATTAAAGATTTGTTCAAATAGTTTAAAAAAAAATATTATGTTAAATGAAGTATATTTTAACAAAGATCAGGTAAATATTTTAAAATCTTTTAGATTTATAACTATGAAAAATATTATATATATAGCTAATATAGATTTAGAAGATTTTGTTAAAATTAAAATAGAAAATAATAAAATATTAAATATAGAAAAATTTCCTTATAAAGTATTTCCAATATGTATAAATTTTTATGAAATTAATTTCGGTTATAAAAAAAGTTTTTATAAAAATTTATTGTCTTTTTTTTTAGAAGATATAAAAAATATAATTTTAAAATCATATATTTCTTTAAAGTTACAAACTTTTTTTACTGTTGGGTCTAAAGAAATAAAGTCTTGGACTATAAAAAAAGGTACTACCGCAATTGAAGCCGCTAAAATTATTCATACAGATTTTAAAAAAGGGTTTATAAGAGCCAAAGTAATTTCTTACAAAGATTTTATAATTCATAAAAAAATAGAAAATTTAAAAAAATATGGAAGATATAGATTAGAAGGTAAAAATTATAAATTAATTGATGGAGATATTATACATTTTTTGTTTAATATATAAAACTATTATCAAATTTATTTTTAATTAAATTAGTTTCCTATCAAGTATTGTTACTTGTTAGGAAACTATTTTTTAAGTATTTTATTTTTCCATTAATATTTTTTTCAATATTGAAAATTCAGGATTAATTGAATATGTAAACAATTTATTTTTTTTGTATTTTTTTATTTTTTCTGGAACTTTTATGTTTATTTTTAAAACTTCTTCTATAGTATTTTTAAATTTTATTGGATGAGCTGTACCTAAAAATAATCCATATTCTTTATCTTTAATTTTTTTCTTTAAAACTGTATATGCTACAGATGCATGTGGTTCTGATATATATTTTAATTTATGTAATTCTTTTAAACTTTTTTTAGTATTTTTCTCGGAAACACTATCATAATTTAAGTAATTTGAATCATTTATATTCCATTTATTTTGTTTGAATAACTCTTCAATTCTATCCCAGTTATTAGGCACACTTATATCCATAGCATTAGAAATAGTAGATATAGTATTTCTTGGTTCCCATTTTTTGTTTTTTAAAAATCTTGGAACTGTATCATTAGAATTTGTAGATATAATAAATTTTTTTATTGGCAACCCAATAGATTTTGCAATTAATCCTGCTGTAATATTCCCAAAATTTCCACATGGTACTGAAATTATAATTTTTTTTCTATTTCTTTTATTTATTAAAGAAAATGCTTCAAAATAATAACAAATTTGTGCCAATAATCTGCTTATATTTATAGAGTTTCCTGAATTTAAACTAATTTTTTTTTTTAGATAAGAATCATTAAATGCTGTTTTTACTAATTTTTGACATTCATCAAAACTTCCATTTACTGATATAGTTTTTATATTTTTACCTAAATTACACAACATTTTTTCTTGTATATCACTAATTTTTCCTTTTGGATAGAGTATCACTATTTTTATATTTTTCATTTTATAAAAAGCATGTGCTACTGCTGCTCCAGTATCTCCAGATGTTGCTGTTAAAATTGTAATTTTTTTTTTATTAATTTTGTTCATATAAAATATTATTTGAGACATAAATCTAGCACCAAAATCTTTAAATGCAAATGTAGGTCCATGAAACAATTCTAAACAAGAAATATTTTTTTGTATTTTTTTTATTTTTGGAATAGTTTTGGAAAAAGATTTTTTTACTATTTTGTATAATTTTTTTTTGGGTATTTCTTTCCCTATAAATGCATTTAGTATTTTATAGCTTTTTTTAAAAAAGTTCATTTTTAAAATTTTTTTTATTTCATTTTTTTTAAAAAATGGTAATTTTTTTGGAAAAAATAAACCTTGTTTTTTGCATAATCCAAGCTCTACAGCTTTTAAGAATGTTACTTCTTGTGAAGAATCTTTTAAACTATATAATTTCATATTTTTACCTAATTTTTATAGTTCCTGTATTATTTACTTTGCATATTTTTACAAAACCTTTTTTATTTTTTAAATAGTTCTTTGATAGCCATATTGAAACATTTTTAGCTATTTTAATACTATTACAAATAGAAAATATTGTTGGCCCAGATCCTGATATTCCAAATCCTATTGCTCCAATTTTTTTTATTATTTTTTTTGTTTTTAAAAATTTTGGAATAATTTTTATTCTATATGGTTCAGCTATTTTATCTTTTAAAAATTTTATAGCTAAGTTTTCTTGCATAGAATAAGAAGCATGTATAAATCCAGCTAAATTTCTACTATGGTCTATACATGTTTGTTTATTATATTTTTTAGGTAATATTTTTCTAGATTGTAAAGTAGATATTTTTGTGCCAGGCCATGCTATAACCCATATCCAATTTTGAAAAAATGGTATAGATTGGCTTATTATATTATTTTTTTGTAAAATTATTTGTAATCCTCCCAAAAAACATGGAGCTACATTATCAAAATGAATATTTCCAGATATTTTTCCTTCTAGTTTTCCCATCAATATTAATAATTCATTTTTTGATAAAGGATTTTTACAAAATTCATTCATAGCGAACAAACTAGCTGATATTGAACATGCACTAGATCCTAATCCTGAACCTATAGGCATATTTTTTTTAAGTATTATTGACATAGGAACTTTTTTATTTATTTTTTTACAAAAATATTTCCAACATTTCCATACAACATTTTTTTCCAAAATTTTAGGAAGTTTTTTTGAGAACTTACCAATATTTTTTAGTTTAAAAGTTTTACATTTTTTAATTATTACTATATCTCCAAAATATGAATTATCTATTGGAGAAATTGCTAAACCTAAAGTATCAAATCCAACGCTTATATTTCCTATAGTAGCTGGTGAATAAACTGTTATCATTATTATTTTCCATATTATTATGACATTAAATTCTTAATAAATCTGAAAATACTCCCGCTGCAGTCACTTGGTTTCCAGCGCCATATCCTCTTAATATTAATGGCATTGGATTATAATATTTAGTATAAAAAATTAAAGCATTTTCTCCATTTTTTATATTATATAATATATCTTCTTTTTTTATTTTTTCTATTTTTACTATACATTTCCCGATATTAGATATAGATCCTACTAATCTAAGAACTTCATTATGATTTTTTGCTTTTTTTATTTTTTCTTCATAAAATTTTTTTATTTTATTTAATTTTTCGTTTAAATTAACATCGTTTATTTTTGTATCATTTATTTCTTTAGGTAAAATATTTTTTATTTCTATATCTTTTAATTCTAGTTTTAATCCAATTTCTCTTGCTATTATTAATAATTTTCTCGCAACATCTATACCAGATAGATCTTCTAATGGATTAGGCTCTGTGTATCCTAATTTTTTTGCTTCTTTAACTGCTTCTATTATAGTATAATTTTCTTCTAATTTACCAAAAATAAATGATAATGATCCTGATAGTATTCCCCTGAATTTTATTATTTTATCACCAGCAAGAATTAATTTTTGTAAATTTTCTATTACTGGAAGTCCTGCGCCCACATTAGTTTCATACAGAAATTTTTTTTTATATTTTAATAAATTCTTTCTAATTTGAAAATAATATTTTAAAGATGATGTGTTTGCTTTTTTGTTAGAAGTTATTATGTTAAATCCTTTTTTTATAATATTGTTATATTCTTTAGATATTTCTCTACTAGAAGTACAGTCTATTATTGTAGGATTTGTTAATTTTTTTTTTGTTATTTTGTTTATAAATTTTTTTATATTAAATTTACTTTTTTTGCTATTTTGTATTTTTTTTAATTGTTTTCTTTCAATGTTGTTTGAATTTAACAAATAGCTTTTAGAATTTGCTATTCCCAATATTTTAATTTTTATATTATTTTTTTGTAATTTATATCTTTGATTATATATTTGTTTTAATAAATTTAATCCAACTCCACCTATTCCTATTAAAAATATTTCTACAATCTTATTATTAAAAAAAATTTTGTTATGTATTGAATTTATTGAGTCATTTAAATTTGAATTTTTTACTATAATTGATATTGAATATTTTGAATTTTCTAAAATTATAGAAATTATTTTTATATTAACACTTTTCATGGAAAAAATTATTTTATATAAAATATTTATATTCAAATTTATATTTTTTCCTATTACAGATATTATGGATAATTTTTTTATTGTATTTATTTTATATATGTTTTTTGAAAAATGTTTATTTGATTCATCTGTAAAAAATTTTTTTATTATTTTATAATTTTCATAAGATGTAAATATTTCAATTTTTTTATTGCTTATTTTTTTTTTATCAAATGATGTTTTTATATTTATTTTTTTTTCTAATTTTGATATTTTTTTTAATAATTTATGTTTTTTTTTAAATTTTTCTTTAAAAAATATTTTTATTGCACAAAAATTTTTTAAATAAGTTATACTTTTCACAGAACATTTTTTTTTGTTATTATAATGTTTGCTTATTAGTGTTCCTTGTACATATGGAAAATAAGAATTTTTAATTCTACAAGGAATATTTTTTTTATATAAAAGATAAATAGTTTTTGGATGTATGATTTCAGCTCCGCATTTTGATAATTCTATGGCTTCTTTATATGAAATATATTTAATTATTTTTGCATTAGAAGTTTTTTTTGGGTCTGAAGTATATATTCCATTTACATCTTTCCATATTTCACAAGATTTTGCATTTAAACAATATGATAATATTGATGCTGAATAATCTGATCCATTTCTACCTAATAAAGTTATTTCCTCTCTATTGTTTCCTGATATAAATCCTGGCATTAAAATTATTTTTTTTTTGCAGTCATTTATTTTCTTAAATTTTTCTACAGTTTTTTCTATATTAATGTTTGCGTTTAAATAATTGTTATCAGATACAATTTTTTTCGCGGGATTTATTATTTTTCTGCTTATTTTTTTTGTTTTTAATATATAATTCATTATTTCTATTGAAATTATTTCTCCTTTGCTTATTATTTTTGCTTTTTCTTTGTCAGTTATTTTTTTAAACTTTTCTTTTTTTATTAATATGTTTTCTATGTTGTTTATATGATTATTAATTATTTTTGAAATTTTTTTTATTTTGAATTTATTATTATGAAATTTAATATTTGTTAATATTTTTTTAATTTTTTTTTTAATCTTGTTTAAACTCTTGTTTTTTTTATTCTTTGTTTTTTCTTCTATAGAAGAAATTAAATAATTAGTTATTTTATGAGGAGCAGAGAGAACAACAAAAATTTTTTGGCATCTACTGTTTTTATTTAATATTTTATATACGTTTAAAAATTTTTTTGCATTAGATAATGATGAGCCACCAAATTTTAATACTTTCACAATTTTTTTTTCCTATATAAAATTATGTTAATATAAAAATTTATTTTTAATAATTAATTATATTAAAGTTTACAATAATAATATATTAAAAATTTTTTTTATTTTAATATATTATTAATTTATTTTTATTTAAAATTAAAATATTTATTAATATAAATATTAATTTTATAATATATATTTTACAGATTTAATTAGAATATTTATATTTTGTCAACATTATAAATTCAAAATAAAATATTTATATAAATTAATATAAATTTTTATATAAATTTATATTCTATTTTTTTAATAAACTTATTTATTATTTTTATTTTATCTAATTATTTGCTTATCTCTTATTTCTGATAGAGTTTTGCAATCAATGCATAAATTAGCTGTTGGTCTAGCTTCTAATCTTTTTATACCAATTTTTATATCACATGATATACAATATCCAAAGTTGTTTATTTCAATTTTTTTTAATGTGTTTTTTATTTTTTTTATTATATTTCTATCTCTATCTCTATTTTTTAAATTTAAATTAAATTCTTCTTCTTGAACTGCTCTATCTATTGGATCAGGAAAATTTATAGACTCTTTTTGTATGTTGTTTTCTATATAATTTATTTTTTTTTCTATTTGATTTTTCCATGCTTCTAAAATTTTTTTAAAATGATTTATTTGTTTTTTGTTCATATATTTTTCATTTTTGTTTAATTTATATGGTTTTACTCCTGCTATTGATAATATGCTTAAAGAAGATATTTTTTTATTTTTTTTTATTTTCATTGTCAAATCTCTTATAAAAAAGTTTAAAAAATATATTTAAATTTTTAAAAATTAATATTTTAATATATTTTTAAAACAAAAATTTTTATTTTTTTTATAAAATTTATTATAAAAATATAATACTTATATATTAATATTTTTCAACTTTTATTTTGGTAATTAATATTATGAGAATTGCTTTAGGAATTGAATATAATGGAACAAATTATCATGGATGGCAAAATCAAAAAGGAATAATAACTATACAAAACGTTTTAGAAACATGTCTGACTATTGTAGCAAATGAAAAAATAAAAATTTTTTGTGCTGGTAGAACAGATTCTAAAGTACATAGTTTTGGACAAGTTGTACATTTTGATACAAATTCAGTTAGAAGAACTAAATCTTGGATTTTAGGAACTAATTTTTATTTGCCTAAAGACATATCTGTTATTTGGGCTAAAAAGGTTAACTATAAATTTCATGCAAGATATAGTGCTATATATAGGCATTATAGATATATAATAAATAATAGTAATCATAGGTCTGCTATTTTTACAAATAATTTTTATAATTTTAATAGAGCTTATTTAGATGAAAAAAAAATGAATAAATCTGCTAAATTTTTAATTGGTGAACATGATTTTACTTCATTTAGATCAAAAAATTGTCAATCCAATGTTCCGTATAGATATGTTTTTAATATAGAAGTATATAGAATAAACTCTTTAGTTATATTTGATATAATTGCAAATTCTTTTTTATATAATATGGCGCGAAATATTGTTGGAGCTTTATTAGAAGTTGGTTGTAACAATAGAGAAATATCATGGATTAACACATTATTAGTTATGAAAAGTAACAATTTTTTATATAACGTAGTTCATCCATCTGGATTATATTTAGTATATGTAAAATATCCAAAGTTTTTAAAATTTCCTAAAATAAATTTAAAAAAAATTTTTAATCTTTTTTAATATTCAAATTTTTATTTAAAATTAATATTGTATTTTATAATGTTAAATTTAAAAAAAATGTTATTGTATTTTTTTTAAAAAAATTATATTTTAAATTTTTTTTTTAAAAAATAGTTTATTTTATTTTTTTTTTAAAAAAAAGTTTATTTTATTTTTTTTTTAAAAAAAAGTTTATTTTATTTTTTTTATATATTTTCTTAAATATAATTTATATTTTATATAATATTTTTAAAAATATAAATTTTTATAAATAAAATTTATATTTTGTATCATATTATTATAATATTTTTAAATTTTATATTTATTGTATTAAATACAATTAACTATTTTAATGAGAAAATTTTATGTTAATAAAATTTATTAAAAATTTATTTAAAAACAATAATGAAAAAGTTTTATTAAAAATTTATAAAACTGTAGATAAAATAAATAGTTTAGAATCAAGTTTTGTTAAATTAAGTGATTCACAGATTAAAAATAAAACTTTTTACTATAAGAATAGAATTTTGTCTGGAGATTCTTTAGACGATATATTACCTGAAGCATATGCTACAGTTAAAGAAGCTAGTAAAAGAATTTTTGGCATTAGTCATTTTAATGTTCAAATTATTGGAGGAGTAATATTACACAAAAGATGTATTGCTGAAATGAAAACAGGTGAAGGAAAAACTTTAACATCTACTCTACCTTTATATTTAAATTCTTTAACTAATAATGGTGTACATATAGTTACCATGAATGATTATTTAGCAAAAAGAGATTATGAAAAAAACAATGAATTATTTAATTTTTTAGGAGTGAGTGTAGGTTTAAATTTACCTGGAATGAACACAAAAATAAAAAAAAATGCTTATCATGCAGACATTACTTATGGAACTAATAATGAATTTTGTTTTGATTACTTAAGAGATAATATGATTTTTAATATTGCTGATAAAGTTCAAAGAAAATTAAATTATGCTTTAATAGACGAAGTAGATTCAATTTTAATAGATGAAGCTAGAACTCCATTAATAGTTTCTGGGTCTTTAGATTCTAATAATTTTTTATATAAAAAAATTAATAATTTAATATTTAATTTGTCTATACAAGAGAAATCTGATTCTAAAGATTTTATAGGTAAAGGAGATTTTTATATAGATGAAAAATATAAACAAGTTTATTTAACAGAAAGAGGTCTTAATAAAATAGAAAAAATTTTTATTCAAGAAAAAATATTAAAAAAAAATTCTAGTTTGTATTCTTCTAATAATATAATTCTTTTTCAACATGTAATAGATGCTTTAAAAGCACATAAATTATTTTTTAAAAATATAGATTATATCGTAAGAAATGGAGAAATTTTAATTATAGATGAACACACTGGCAGAATCATGGAAGGTAGAAGATGGAATGATGGATTGCATCAAGCTATAGAATCTAAAGAAAATATAAAAGTACAAAATGAAAGTTATACTTTAGCTTCTATTACATTCCAAAACTATTTTCGTTTATACAATAGTTTATCTGGAATGACTGGAACAGCTATGATGGAGTCTGAAGAATTTAGATCCATATATAATTTAGAAACAATTTCCATACCAACTAACAAACCAATAATTAGACGAGATTTACCTGACTTAATATATATGACTGAAAAAGAAAAAATAAAAGCTATTATTAAAGATATTAAAAAATGTATAAAAAAAAAACAGCCTGTTTTAGTTGGTACAATTTCTATAGAAAAGTCAGAACTAATATCAAAAAAATTAAAAAAATTAAATATTAAACATAAAATATTAAATGCAAAATTTCATAATAAAGAAGCTAAAATAATTGAAAACGCTGGGTTTTTAGGATCTGTTACTATAGCTACCAATATGGCTGGTAGAGGAACAGATATAATGTTAGGTGGCAGTTTTACTAATTTTTTTAAAAAATATAGAAACAAATATAAATTTTTAAACAAAATGGAAATTTATAAAAAATGGAAATTTCAACATGAAAGGGTTATTTCTTCTGGTGGATTACATGTAATTGGAACAGAAAGACATGAATCTAGAAGAATTGATGATCAATTAAGAGGAAGATCAGGAAGACAAGGAGATATAGGATCTTCTAGATTTTATATTTCTATGGAGGATCCTTTAATTAGAATATTTATTTCAAAGAAAATAATAAATATAATAAAAAGTTTAAATTTGAAAAAAAATAAACCTATAAAAAATGTTTTTGTATCAAAATCTATATATAATGCTCAAAAAAAAATAGAAAATCATAATTTTAATATGAGAATTAAATTATTGGAATATGATAATATATACAATACACAAAGATTAATATTTTATGAAAAAAGAAAAAGAATATTGAATATAAGAAATTTTAAGAAAATAGTTTTTAATATAGCTAATGAAGTATTTAATTCTATTATAAAATTATACTTTGAAAATAAATTTGATACTTATAATATAAAAACTAAATATTTTAAAAAATATTTTAGAAACTTTTTTTATAAAAATGAAATAATTAAATTATGTAATTCAAGTAAAAATAAAATTAATAAAAAAATAATTTTTTGTAAAATGTTAAATTGTTTTAAAAAAAAATATAAAAACAAATTAAAAAATAATGATGAAAATGAATTTAATAAATTTATAAAAATTTTAATTTTAAAGGTTTTAGACATGTTTTGGCAAGAGTATTTATATAATATAGATCATTTAAAAAAAAGTATTCATTTTCGTGGATATGCTGAAAAAAACCCAGAACAAGAATATAAAAAAGAATCTTTTATGATATTTTTTAATATGATAAAATATATAAAATATGAAATAATTTCTTTAATTGGAGTTTTTATTACTAAAAAATATTCTTTAAAAAATTTTATTAATATATTTGAAAATTTTTATAAAGATTAATATTAAATTTTTTATTTTAGTTAATTTTGAATAAATATTTTTAATTTTTCGATATATTTTAAATATTTTATTTAAAAATTTAATTTTAACATTTAGTTAAATAAATATTTTTTGTGTTTTTTATATATTTTTATAAGTTTTAGTTTTATATATAAAAGTTTATTTTTTTTTAATTTGTGTATGTAAAAATCTTTTTAAAAATATATTTTTTATATTTAGATATTTAAAATTTATGTAACATTTTTTTTATTCACTATTTTATAAATTGTATAAAAAAAATAAAAATTTTTATATAATTAAATTTGATTTAACAAATAAAAATTACTTTTATGTACAAGTTAAAAATAATTTGATTTTATTTTTTTTATTAAAAATTAGGATATTTTTATGTCAAAAAATTTAAGTTTTAATTCAGATAAAGAAGAAATAAATGAATGGATACAATCTATAAAATCAGTTATAAATAGAAAAGGAGTTGTTAGAACTAAATTTTTATTAAAAAAAATATTTAATACTTCTATTAAATATGGAATTAATTTTAATAAAAAAAGAAATTTAATTACTGATTATATAAATTCTATACATAAAAATAAAGAAAAAAAATATCCTGGAAATTTAGATATTGAAAAAAAGATAAGATCTTTTATGAGATGGAATGCAATTATTATGGTTGTGAAATCATACAATAAAAAATTAGATTTAGGAGGTCATATTTCTTCTTTTCAATCTTCAGCAAATATATATGATGTTTGTTTTAACCATTTTTTTAAGGGATCTGATGAAAAAAAAACTGGAGATTTAATATATTTTCAAGGACATATTTCTCCGGGAATATATTCTAGAGCATTTTTAGAGAATAGAATTACAGAAAATCAAATGGATAATTTTAGACAAGAAGTCGATGGAAATGGTTTGTCTTCATACCCTCATCCTAAATTAATGCCTAATTTTTGGCAATTTCCTACTGTGTCTATGGGATTAACTTCTGTATGTTCAATTTATCAAGCAAAATTTCTAAAATATTTAAAAAATAGATGTTTAAAAGATACTACTACTCAAAAAGTTTATGCTTTTTTAGGAGATGGAGAAATGGATGAACCTGAATCTAAAGGATTGATATCAATAGCAGCTAGAGAAAAATTAGATAATTTAATTTTTATAATAAATTGTAATTTACAGAGATTAGACGGTTTAGTTAATGGAAATGGCAAAATTATTAATGAATTAGAATCTTTTTTTTTAGGAGCAGGATGGAAAGTTATAAAAGTGGTATGGGGTAGTAGTTGGGATAAATTGTTGGAAAAAGATTATTCTGGAAAACTTGTTAAATTAATGAATGAAACTTTAGATGGTGATTATCAAAATTTTAAATCTAAAGATGGAAATTTTATAAGAAAAAATTTTTTTGGAAAATATACAGAAACTTATGATTTAGTTAAAAATATGACTGATAATGAAATATTTAAATTAAAAAGAGGTGGTCATGATTCTATAAAAATATTTAATGCTATAAACAAAGCTAATAATATTAAAGGTAAACCTATAGTTATTTTATTTCACACAGTTAAAGGATATGGTTTAGGGGAAATAGGAGAAAGTAAAAATATATCGCATCAATTAAAAAATATTAATATAAAATCTTTAATAGATATTAGAAATAGATTTTCTATACCATTGGATGTTAGTTCAATTGAAAAATTATCTTATGTAAAATTTTCTAAAAAATCTGAAGAATATGAATATATAAATGATCAAAGAGAAAAATTAGGTGGTTATGTTCCTTTTAGATTAGAAAAATTTACTAATAAATTAACTATACCTTCAATAAATAATTTTAAAATTTTATTAAAAAAACAAAATAAAAAAATCTCAACAACAATTTCTTTTGTTAGAGTATTAAACATTTTACTAAAAGATAAATTTATAAAAGACAGAATTGTTCCTATAATAGCTGATGAAGCAAGAACATTTGGAATGGAGGGTTTATTTAGAAAAATTGGGATTTACAATTCTGAAGGGCAAAAATATATTTCTCAAGACAAAAATAGTCTATTATATTATAGAGAAGATATTAAAGGACAAATGTTACAAGAAGGAATAAATGAATTAGGAGCTTGCGCTTCTTGGTTATCTGCTGCTACTTCTTATAGTAATAATAATTTTCCAGTTATACCTTTTTATATATATTATTCTATATTTGGATTTCAAAGAATAGGAGATTTGTTATGGGCGGCTGGAGATCAACAAGCTAGAGGATTTTTAATAGGAGCTGTTTCAGGAAGAACTACTTTAAATGGAGAAGGATTACAGCATGAAGATGGTCATAGTCATATTCAATCTTTGACTATACCTAATTGTTTATCATTTGATCCAGCTTATTCTTATGAATTAGCAGTAATAATTCAAAATGGAATATATAGAATGTATGGTGATAATCAAGAAAATATATATTATTATATAACTGTTACTAATGAAAATTATAAGATGCCTAAAATTCCAAAAAATTCTGAATATGGAATTTGCAAAGGTATATATAAGTTAAAAAAAAATAAAGGCACATTATGTAATGTTCAATTATTAGGATCTGGGGCAATATTGCAAAAAGTGTGCATTGCTGGTAAAATTTTGTCTAAGAAATATAATATATCTTCAGATATTTATAGTGTTACTTCTTTTACTGAATTAGCAAGAAATGGTCAAGATTGTGACAGATGGAATATGCTTAATCCTGGTAAGTTAAAAAATCCTTATGTAAAAAAAATAATGAATAATAGTCCTGCTATAGCAGCCACTGATTATATGAAATTGTTTGCGGAGCAAATAAGAAAATATGTGCCTACTAATAAATATGTAGTTTTAGGAACAGATGGATTTGGAAAATCAGATAGTAGAGAAAAATTAAGAGAATATTTTGAAATAAATGAATTTTATATTGTTATAGCAGCATTAAATGAATTATATAAATTAAATATTATAAAAAAAGAAGTTTTATTAAATGCAATTAAAAAATTTAATATAAATAAAAAAAAGAATAATCCCCGTTTATTTTAAGAGGTTTTAATAGTGTACAATATAGTTAAAGTTCCTGATATAGGAGAAGAAGAATTAGAAATAATAGAAATTTTAGTTAAAATTGGAGATCATATATCAAAAGATCAAGGATTAATAACAATAGAAGGAGAAAAAACTTCTATAGAAATACCTTCAAAATATAATGGAATTATAAAAAAAATTTTTGTTAATGTGGGTGATAAAATTAAAACGAATTCTGAAATACTTTTATTAGACGTAAATAGTAAAGAAGATAAAAATATAACATATACAAAAAATTATGATATTAAAAAAAATAAAGAAGAGAATTTTGATAAAAAACAAATATATGCTACCCCTATGATTAGAAGATTAGCTCGTAAAAATAATATAAATTTATATGATGTAAAATCTACAGGATTAAAGGGAAGAATTTCTAAAAAAGATTTTGAAAATTATTTAAAAAATAATGAAAGAAATAATTTAAAACAAAATAAAATAAATTCAACAGAAAAGAAATTTAATTTTGAAAAATTTGGTAACGTAAAAAAAACTTTTTTAAATAAAATTCAAAAAGTTACTTCAAGAAATTTAGAAGAAAGTTGGTCAACAATACCTCATGTTACTCAATTTGACAAAGTTGATATTACAAAATTGGAGAAGTTTAGAAAAAATGTTAATTTATGTATTTGTTTAGACGAAAAATCAAAATTAAAAGTTACATTATTACCTTTTATTGTTAAAGCAATAGGTTTAGCTTTAGAAAAATTTCCTAATTTTAATAGTTCTTATAATCAAATTGAAAATGTTTTATTTTTAAAAAAATATTTTAATATAGGAATAGTAGTAAATTCTGAAGATGGAATATTTATACCAGTTATAAAAGATGTTATTAATAAAAGTATTATTGATATTGCTGAAGATATATTAGTTCTTTCAGAAAAAACTAGGTCAAAAAATTTAAATATAAATGATTTAAATGGTGGAAATTTTACTATTTCTAATTTAGGAAGTTATGGAGGTTCTTATTTTACTCCTATAATTAATCATCCTGAAGTTGCAATTTTAGGAATTTCTAGATATGTGAATGAAAACATTTTGGTTAATGAAAAACTTTGTTCTAGAATAGTAATGCCATTATCTTTAAGTTATGATCATAGAGTTATAAATGGAGTTGAGGCTGTTAGTTTTATGAATTTTATAATAACAAAATTAGAAAAATTTCATAAATTTATTATAGAATAATTTTTTAATTTATAAATATATTTTTAGAACAAAGTTTAATGCTTTAATATAAGATTAACGGAGTTTAATATGACAAAAGACTTATATACTAATACAGTAGTAATAGGTTCTGGCCCTTCTGGATATTCAGCTGCTTTTAGGTTAGCTGATTTAGGTATAAATACTGTTTTAATAGATAAAAAAAATGTTTTAGGAGGAGTATGTTTAAATAATGGATGTATTCCTTCAAAATATTTGTTGCATATTGCTAAAGTTATAAAGGAAGTAAAAAAATTAAATAATTTTGGATTAAAAATTGATGTTAAAAAAATTAATATATTAAATATAATATTGGAAAAGAATAAGATAATTAAAAAATTAAATAATGGATTAAAAAGTATTGCCAAAAGTAAAAATATAAAAATATTAAATGGATCAGCATATTTTAATGATAAAAATAGTATATTATTAAATTTAAATAATACAAATGATAAAATAAAAATATTTTTTAAAAATGCTATAATATCTTCAGGATCTAAAGCTATTAAATTGCAAGACATTCCTTATGATAATCCTAGAATATGGAATTCTACAGATGCGTTAAATTTTATTAAAGTTCCTAAAAAAATGTTAATTATTGGATCTGGTATTATAGGAATGGAAATGGCCACTGTATATAGCGCTTTAGGTTCTAAAGTAGATATTGTTGAAAGATCTTCTAAATTTTTTTCTTTTTTAGATTCTGATATTACTAAAATTTTTAAAAATTCTTTTAAAGACGATTTTAACATATTATTAGGAACTAAAATTGTTAAAATCATTGAAAAAAAAGAAGGTATTTTAGTAAATTTAAATAATTTTAATGGTTTTAATGAAAATATTTTATATGATGTAATTTTAATAGCAGTTGGAAGAAAACCAAACGTAAAAAATTTAAAATTAAATAATGTAGGAATAAACTTAAATAAATTTGGTAGTATAAAAGTGGATGAAAAACTCAGAACAAACATTAAAAATATTTATGCTATAGGAGATGTTACAGGTAATCCTATGCTAGCTCATAAAGGTTCTTATCAAGGTAAAATTGTTGCTGAAATAATATATGGTAAAAATATTTATTATGATCCTAAAGTTATTCCGTATATAATTTATTCTTATCCTGAATTAGCTTGGACTGGAATATTGGAAAAAGAAGCTTTAGAAAAAAAATTGAATTATAAAGTAGCAAAATTTCCATGGTCTTTTTCCGGAAGAGCTCTTTCTTCTAATAATAATTTAGGTATCACAAAATTAATTTTTAATTTAGACACTAATAGAATAATAGGAGGAATTGTTGTAGGTTCAGGAGCTGGAGAACTTTTAGGAGAAATTAGTTTAGCTATAGAGATGTGTTGTGATGCTGAAGATATTTCTTTAACTATGCATGCTCATCCTACTTTATATGAGACAATATGTTTATCTTCTGAAATTTTTCAAAAAAAATGTGTTGATATTATATAAAAATTTTAAAAAAAAATAATTTTTATTTTATATGTAATATATATTATGTTTCATTTATTAATATATATATTTTACATGCATATTGTTTTATTAAAATTTCATATTTTATAAAAAAAATATGTTTTAATTTTTATTATAGTTAATATGCATGTATTTTTTTTATATTATATAATTATATATTTAAATTTTTAATATCTCATTTAAATAAGATATTTTAAATACAATTAATTTTTTTTATATGTTTTTTAATGTGTATTATTTATTATTTTAAAAAAAAAATTTATTATTAACATAATATTAATTTTTATTTTTTATAAGTTTTTTTATTTATGAAAATAGCATTTTGATAATTAATTTCATCTTTATATACTAAATGAAATACCACAACTACATGTAGTTTTAGCATTAGGATTTTTTATCATGAATTTAGAACCTTCTAAATTTTCTAAATAATCTAATTTACTTCCTTTTAAATATTGTATACTTATGTAATCTATTAATACTATAATATTTAATTTTTTTATAATTATATCATATTTTTTAATTTTTTTTTCTATTATAAATTCGTATTTAAAACCATTACATCCACCTCCTATTATATATATTCTAAAATATAATTTTTTTTTATTAATTTTTAAAATTTTTTTTATTGCGTTTTTTGTAAATTTTATTTTGTACATTTTTTTTAATAATTGAAATATATATTTTTAATAATATTTTTTTTTTATGAAATTTTTTATAAAAATTTCATAATAGAAATATAATCCATAGTGTTGGATAAAATGTGTGTAATAAAATCATTATAATCTATTATATAAAATATTTTTCCGAACATTTTAATTATCTCTTTTTTTATTATATTTTGTTTTTATTATTTTTTCTTAAAAATGTTGGTATATCTAAATAATCCATTTTTCTATTTTTTTTCATGTAACTATTATTATTTATATTATTTAATTTAGTATTTTTTTTTTCTTCAGATTTTTTTTTTAAATATTTTTTTTGATATTCTAATAACATATCTTTAGGAGATTTATTTTTTATATTATTTGTATTATAAATTTTTTCAGGAGAAATTCCAGTAGCTACTATAGTAACTCTTAACTCTTCTTTCATTTCATCATCTAATGATGTTCCTATTACTACAGTTGCATTTTCTGAAGAAAAGTTTCTAATTGTATTCCCCACTATTTCGAATTCTTCTAATTTTAGATCTAATCCAGCTGTAATATTTACTAATACTCCTCTTGCTCCTGATAAATCTATATCTTCTAATAAAGGACTTGAAACAGCCATCTCTGAAGCTTCTTCCGCTCTATTTTCACCAGATGATACTCCTGTTCCCATTATAGCATATCCCATTTCTGACATTACAGTTCTCACATCAGCAAAATCAACATTCATTAATCCTGGTTTAGTTATTAATTCAGCTATTCCTTGCACAGCTCCATTTAAAACATTATTAGCTGCTCTAAAAGCGTCTAATAATGAAATTCCTCTAGTTAATACTTTTAGTAATTTGTCATTTGGTATTGTTATTAAAGAATCAACATTTTTGGATAACTCCATAATTCCTTGTTCTGCATATAGCATTTTTTTTTTCCCTTCAAATACAAATGGCTTTGTTACTACAGCTACTGTTAGTATTCCCATATTTTTTGATATTTCGGCAATTACTGGAGCAGCTCCTGTTCCTGTCCCTCCCCCCATTCCAGCTGCTATGAAAATCATGTCAGCCCCTTCTATAGCAGTTTTCAAAGACTCTTTATCTTCTTCAGCAGAATTTTTACCTATTTCTGGATTAGATCCAGCTCCTAACCCTCTAGTAATATTTTTTCCTATTTGTATAGTTTGTTCTACTTCTATTTTTTTTAATGCTTGAGAATCAGTATTAACAGCGAAAAATTCTACTCCAGCTATTTTTTCTTTTATCATGTGTTCTATAGCATTTCCACCTCCACCTCCTACTCCAATTACTTTTATAACTGCTTCTTTAATAGACTCTAAATTTTCAAACATTTTTTTCCCTTACATTTTTAAATTTTATCTTATAATCCAACTATTTATTTTGTCAATAATGCTTTTTAAAAAATTTTTATATTTATATTTTTTTTTAAAACTTTTGTTTTTAATTACATATTTTAATAATCCCACTGCAGTAGAATAAATTGGATCATATGTTTTTTTATTTTTATCTTGTATGTCTTTAGGAATAGCTATTCTGACTTGTGTTAAAAATATTTTTTTTGCACATTCTTTGAGAAATTTTATTTTAGATCCCCCTCCAGTTATAACTATTCCCTTTTTTAATTCCATTTCTGTTCCATTTTTGTGTAAATCTTTTTGTATTTTTATAATTTTTTTTTTTACTATATTTAACAATTCTATATATCTAGGTTCTATTACTTCTATTAATTTTTGTATTGTAACATTTTTTATTATGTTCCCTTTTTTATCTAATACATTATTATTTTTAATTTTTTCTAGTATTGGTATAGTAGTACATCCATATTTTATTTTTATATTTTCAGCGGTTTTATAAGATAAAGAAAATGCATATGATATATCACTGGTGACTAAATCACTAGCATATGGTATAACATGATTATATATAGAATATCCATTATGATATAAACTTAAATCTATAGAATTACTTCCTATATCAATCATGCATACTCCAAATTTTTTTTCTTCATTAGTTAATACAGCTTCACTAGAAGCTATGCCAGAAAATATTAATTTTTTAACTTTAATTTTACATTTTTCTATAGATTTTTTTATATTTTTATATATATCTTGATGGCATGTAATTAAGTGTACTTTTGCTTTCATTCTCATTCCAGATAATCCTATTGGATTTTTTATTCCTGTTCTTTTATCTATAGAATACTCTTGAGGTATTACATGCAAGATTGTATGTTCATCATTTATTTTTACTGATTTAGCTGAATATATTACGTCATTAATATCTTTTTTTTTGATTTCTTTTCCAGAAATTGGTAATATTCCAATTTCATTTTTACATTTTATTTTTTCATGAGATATTGACAAATATGCTGATTTTATTTTATGTTTTGCCATTTTTTCTGCTTTTGTTATTGATTTTTTGATACAACTTCTTATTGATTCTAGATCATATATTCCTTTCTTATTAATACCTTCAGATCTGTTTTTTCCTATTCCTATAATTTTTATATTATTGTCTTGTATTTCTCCTATTAATGTAACTATTTTGTTATGTCCTATTTCTATACCTGTAATTAATATTTTTTCCATTTTATATGTCACTTTTATATGTTATATGTATAACATTTTAAAATTTATAATTAATTATTTTTTTTTTAAAAAAAAATTTTATTTTTACAAGTTTTAAAAATAATGTTTTTTTATTTTTTTTATTTTTTTTTAAATTTTATTTAACAAAAATTTAATATAAAAAAATATAAAATTCTTTATTTTTTATTTTTATTAAAATATATATTGTTTTTTAAGATTTTTTATATAGAAAATATATAAACTAATTTCTGTATTTTATAAATTTTTATTTTTTGTTCTTATAAGTTTTGTTATAATTTATTTAAATTTGTCAAACATAAGTTATAAGTTTTATTAATATAATAAGAATATTATAAAAAATTTTTAAATAAATATTATAGCATTTTAAAATTTAAATTTAAAAATTTTTAATTTAATATTTAATATTTTATATTATTATTTAATATAATTTATTTTTATTTTTTTTTTAATATAGCAACTCTTAATATCGCGCTTCTAGAACTTGGATTTTTTTTAATCTCTTTTTTTTTTGGTTTTATTTTTTTTAAAATTTTTAATTGTTTGTTATAATTAAGTTTTTTGACTTCTTTATTTGTTATAGGCAATTTTATTGGTATGTTTAAATTCATGCTATTTTCTTTCATAAATTTTTTTATTATTTTATCTTCTAATGAATTAAAACTTATTACTAATAATCTTCCATTTGGGGCTAAAATTTTTAATGAATCTTTTAATATTTTTTTTATAGATTTTAATTCTTTGTTAATATAAATTCTTATTGCTTGAAATGATCTAGTAGATGGATTTTTTTTTCTATTTTTGTTAGAAATTACATTATTTATTATTTTAGATAGTTCTAATGTTCTTTTTATTTTTTTTTTTCTTCTGTGTTTAATTATAGATTTAGCTATATTTTTTGAAAATCTTTCTTCTCCAAATTTTTTTAATATTTTACATATGTCTTTCTCACTACTTTTATTTATCCACTCTTCAGCAGAAATACCAATGTTTTGATTTATTCTCATATCTAACGGTCCATCTAAAGTAAATGAAAATCCTCTTTTTTTGTCATATATTTGATTTTTAGATATTCCTAAATCTAATAATATTCCATTTACTTTTTTTGTTATATTAAATTTTTTTGTGTATTTTAACAAATTTTCAAAAGAATCATTTATAAAATGAAAATTTTTATTTTCAATTTTTTTTGAAAACTTCAAAGTATTTGGATCTTTATCAAAAGAATATAAAAAACCATTTTTTTTTATTTTTTTTAATATATTTTTTGAATGCCCTCCTAATCCAAATGTACAATCTATATATATTCCATTTTTTTTTATTTTTAAATTTTTTATTACTTCTTTTAATAATACTGAAACATGATTTTTATATATTTTCATATATTTTTATTTTTATATTTATAAGATAAATTTTTTTATATTGTTTTATTTTTTTTTAATTATTTTTACATGTGATATATTTATCAATCCTAATAATTTTTTTTTTATTTGATTTGTAATATTTTTACTATTTTTTAGTTTTATTAATGCTTCTGATATTTTTCTATTTTTTTTAAAAGGTTTTACTATTATTTTTTCTATATTATATCCTCTTTGAGAAAATATTCCTATTATTCTAGAAAGAACTCCTGGTTTATTATCTAATAATATATATAATTTTTTTTTCATTAAAAATTTCCTAATATTTTTTTAGAATCATTTTGTTCATTCCTAAGCCTTTTTTTTGCATAGGATAAACATGTTCTGAAGAATCTATTTTTATATCTAAAAAAACTAAGTTATTTTTTTTAGTTTTATTTATAGCATATTTAATTTTTTTATACACTTGTGTTTTTTCATTTACTCTTATTCCTATATGTCCATATGACTCTACTAGTTTTACAAAATCAGGAAGTGATTTCATGTATGATTGAGAATATCTACTTGAATAATTTATATCTTGCCATTGTTTAACCATTCCTAATACACTATTGTTTAAATTTATTATTAAAATTGAAATGTTATATTGTTTTGCAGTAGAAAGTTCTTGTATATTCATTTGTATACTTCCATCTCCTGTTATGCAAATTACAGTTTTTTTAGGAAATGCAAGTTTTACACCTAAAGCTGCTGGCAACCCAAAACCCATAGTTCCTAATCCGCCTGAATTTATCCAAAATCTAGGTTTTTCAAAAGAATAATGTAATGCTGTGAACATTTGGTGTTGGCCAACATCAGAAGCTATATATGCTTTACCTTTCGTAATTTGCCATAATTTTTCTATAACATATTGTGGTTTAATTTTTTTTGAATTATTATTATATTTAAGGCTATTTATACTTCTCCAAGATTGTATTTTTATCCACCATTTTTTTATATTATTTTTATATTTTTTTTTTTC
Source organism: Buchnera aphidicola (Ceratoglyphina bambusae) (assembly GCF_039363085.1). Classification (GTDB taxonomy): domain Bacteria; phylum Pseudomonadota; class Gammaproteobacteria; order Enterobacterales; family Enterobacteriaceae; genus Buchnera_G; species Buchnera_G aphidicola_E. The sequence goes on from NZ_CP134982.1 coordinate 174,991, forward strand.
AAAAATTTTAATTATTTTTTTAATAATTTTTTTTGCATCTCCAATAATAGATATATTAGATCTTATAGTTTTTGATATTGATGTAGGATCTATATCTATGTGAATAATTTTGGCATTTGGGCAATATTTTGAAACATTGTTTGTAGTTCTATCATCAAACCTAACTCCTATAGCTAATATTAAATCTGAATAATGCATTGCCATATTAGCTTCATAAGTTCCGTGCATACCTAACATGCCTAGACATTGTATATGTCTTCCTGATATAGATCCTAGCGCCATTAAAGAAGTAGTTATAGGAAAATTTAATTTTTCTAAAATTTTTTTTAAATGTTTACTACAGTTAGAAGATATTGTTCCACCTCCTACATATATAACAGGTTTTTTAGATTGTGTTAATTTTTCAAATATTTTATTTATTTGTTTTTTTTTGTTATATATTTTGTTCTTATTTTTTATTTTTATTTTTTTATAAAAAAAATATTTTTTATTTACTTCATTTGATAATATATTTTTAGGAATATCAATTACTACAGGTCCTTTTCTTCCATTTAATGATATATAGAAAGATTCATTTATAATATCATATATTTCTTCTGATTTTTTAATCAAAAAACTATGTTTTACAATAGGTCTAGATATTCCTATCATGTCACATTCTTGAAAAGCATCGTATCCTATTAATGAAGAATCTACTTGTCCTGAAATTATTATCATCGGTATAGAGTCCATATAAGCTGTAGCTATTCCAGTTATTGCATTAGTAGCTCCAGGACCTGAAGTTACTAAAACCACGCCTATATTTCCAGTAGATCTAGCATATCCATCAGCCATATGAGTAGCAGCTTGTTCATGTCTAACTAATATATGATTTATTTTACCTATTCTTTTTATAGAATCATAAATATCTAAAACAGCTCCTCCAGGATATCCAAATATATATTTCGTATTTTTTTTTATTAAAGATTTTACAACTATGTCCGCTCCTAACATTTTTTTTACCTTGTTTTTTTTATATAACAATTTTATTATTTTGTTTAATAATAATTAAATAATTTTATTTTTTTAAAAAAATATAATTTTAAATTTTGTTATTTTATATAAATTTTTATTGTTATAATATTAAATAAAATATAATATTATAAATATTTTTTATCTTTTTTTTCAAAAATTTTATTTTTTTATAATAATATATTCTAATAAAAATTTTATTTTTATTTTATGAAATATATATATTATATATAAATAACATTTTAATTAATATTATCATATAATTTTATAAATTGTTTTTTTTAAAATTTTATATAAGAGATTGTTATGAACAAAATTATTTTTTTTACTAAATTTTTTATATATTTTTTATTTTTAGGGATTTTATTAAATTCACCAAATTATTCATTTTGTTCTGAAATAAAAAGTTTACATAATTATCAAGAATTGCCTAGTTTATCTTGCATGCTAGAAAAAGCAATGCCTTCTGTAGTAAGTATAGATGTAGAAGGATCTAAACTTTTTTACAAAGAAAATAATAATGATAATACTTTTTTATATTCATATGAAAATGATAAAAACAATAAAAACAATAAAAAGTTAGAAAGAAGATATTTTAATGCATTAGGATCAGGTGTAATAATAGATTCTAAAAAAGGATATGTAGTAACTAATAATCATGTTATTAGTGATGCTAATGACATACAGGTTAAATTAAACGATGGTAGATATTTTAATGCTAAAATTGTTGGAGCTGATATAAATTCAGATATAGCAGTTATAAAATTAGAAAATCCTAAAAATTTAACTGAAATAAAATTTTTTGACTCTGATAAAGTTAAAATAGGAGATTATGCCATTGCTATAGGTAATCCATATGGATTAGGAAATACTGCAACTTATGGAATTGTTTCTGCTATTTGTAGAAATGGTTTAAATATTGAAAATTATGAAAATTTTATTCAAACTGATGCTGCTATTAATAAAGGGAGCTCCGGCGGGGCTTTAGTTAACTTAAATGGAGAATTAATTGGATTAAATACTGCTATATTATCTCCTAAAGAAGGTAATATAGGAATAGGATTTTCCATACCATCTAATATGATTAAAGATTTAATAGATCAAATAATTAAATATGGTAAAGTTCAAAAAAAAGAATTAGGTATTATAGGCATTGAAGTAAATGATTCTATTTCTAAATTAATGCAATTAAAAGTTAATAATGGAATTTTTATAAGTGAAATTATATCAGATTCTATTGCTGAACAATTTGATATCAGACCTGGTGACATAATTATATCTATGAATAATAAAAAAATAAATAATTTTTTATCATTTAAAGCTGAAATATATTCATTTCCTTTAAACAAAGAAATAAAACTAAAAATAATGAGAAATGAAAATATAAAAGATTTTTTTATAAAAATAAATGATATTAGTATTTCTAAACTTAATTATTTAAATATGTATAATAAAATACCAGGTTTAGGAATTTCTATGATTTCTAAAAATGGGAAAAATATTATTAAAGTAAAATATGTAAAATTTAAAAGTCAAGCATATAAAATAGGATTTAGAAAAGATGATATTATAATTAATATAAATAATAATAAAGTAAAAGATTTTAAAGAGCTAGATAATTTAATATCTAAAAAAGATTCTATGTTTATATTTTATATAAAAAGAGGAGAAAGAAATATATATTTATTTATGAATTCTTAAAAAAATTTGTTCTTCCGATAAAATGTTGTCAGAAGAACAAAATGTTTTTTATAAATTATTTTAACAATTTCTTAATATTTTATTTATTTTTGTTTTATTTAATGTTTTTGAATCTACTTTTTTAACTATAACTGCGCAATATAAATTGTGTTTTTTATCATTGGATGGTAAAGATCCAGAAACTACTACAGAACCTTTTGGTACTATTCCATATGATATTTTTCCTGTTTCTCTATCATATATTTTAGTACTTTGTCCAATATATACACCCATAGATATTACTGATCCTTCTTCTATTATGACTCCTTCAACTATTTCTGATCTTGCACCTATAAAACAATTTTTTTCTATTATAGTAGGATTACATTGTATTGGTTCTAACACCCCACCTATACCTACTCCTCCAGATATATGTACATTATCACCAATTTGAGCACAAGAGCCTATAGTAGACCATGTATCTATCATAGTATTTTTTCCTATATAAGCTCCTATGTTTATATAACATGGCATTAATACACTATTTTTGTTTATAAATGATCCATATCTTACTGTAGCCTGAGGCACTACTCTAACTTTTTCTTTTTCAAATTGTTCATCATGATAATCTGTATATTTTAATTTTATTTTATCATAATATGTAGTTTCTAAACTATGTATAATTTTACTTTTAGATAACATAAATTTTAACAATATAGCTTTTTTTATCCATTCATTAGTTTTCCATGAACCATTTTTTTTTTCTGATACTTTTATTTCTCCATTATCTAACATTTTTAATACTTTATTAATAGAGTTTTTTAAATCTTTGTTTTTTTCTTTTATATTAATTTTATCTTTTTTTTCAAATGAATTTTCTATAATTTCTTTTATTTTATTCATATTTTTCTCTTTATTGAAATTATTTAAATATTAATATACATTTAAAAAATATTATAACATTTTTATGTATTATTTATTAATATTTTTTATATTTTATTTTAATTACAATGTTAAAATTTTACATCCTTTTTTTGTAACTAAAACTGTATGCTCATATTGAGCTGAATAACTTTTATCTTTTGTTTTTACTGTCCACCCATCCTTACAAGTATATACTTCTTTTTTTCCATAATTTATCATTGGCTCTATTGTAAATGTCATTCCTTCTTTTAAAATTATATTTGTATTTTTATTTTTATAATGAAGAACATAAGGTTCTTCATGAAACATTTTACCTATTCCATGACCACAATATTCTTCTACTATAGAAAATTTTTTTTTTGATATATATTCTTCTATTTTAGATCCTATAGTTGATATGCTTATATTTGGTTTGATTGATTCAATAGCTTTATACATACTTTTTTTAGTAGTTTTACATAAATGTATATATTTTTTTTTTACATTACCTACAAAAAACATTCTAGAAGAATCTCCATGATATTCATTTTTTATTATAGATATATCTATGTTTACTATATCACCATCTTTTAATTTGTCTATATTATTAGGTATACCATGACAAACTGTATCATTTATGGAGATACAAGTAGATTTTGGGAAACCATTGTATCCCAAGCATGCAGGTATAGCTTTTTGTTTGTTTATAATATAATTATGACAAATTTTATCTATTTTTTCCGTAGTTATACCAGGAACTATATAATTTTCTATCATGTTTAAAACTTTTGCTGTTAATTTACCTACATATTTCATTTTTTCTATTTCTTTTTTATTTTTTATTTTTATATTTTTCATATTTTTTAATTTTTATATTTATTCAATAATTTTATTATTATAATATTTATTATAGTTTATAATAAAAAATAATTTATTTTTTGTTTTTTTTAAAATTTTAGGAATATTAATGAAAACTATATCTATGAAAGATATGTTAAACGCTGGAGTACATTTCGGCCATCAATCTCGTTATTGGAATCCAAAAATGAAGCCATTTATTTTTGGAACTCAAAATAAAATTCATATAATAAATTTAGAAAAGACTTTGCCGTTATTAAATTCTGCTGTATTAGAATTAAAAAGAATTTCAAAAATTGGTAACAAAATTTTATTTGTAGGAACAAAAAAAGTTTCTTCTAATATAATCAAAGAAACAGCAATATTTTGCAAACAATTTTATGTAAATAATAGATGGTTGGGAGGAATGCTAACTAATTGGAAAACTGTTAGACAATCTATAAAAAGATTAAAAGATTTAGAAATAGAATCTTCTGATGGAACTTTTGATAAATTGACAAAAAAAGAAGTCTTATTAAAAATTAGAAAGTTAAATAAATTGGAAAATAGCTTTGGTGGAATAAAAAATATGGGAGGTCTTCCAGATGCAATGTTTATTATAGATGCAAATCATGAAAAAATTGCTATAGAAGAAGCTAACAGTTTAGGAATAAAAGTATTTGCTATAGTTGATACCAATTCTAGTCCTGACGGAATAGATTTTATAATTCCAGGAAATGACGATTCTATAAAATCTATAAAATTATATTTAGATATTATAAAAGATGCAATTAAAAAAGAAGATACAAATATTATCAAAAAAATATAAATATTTTAAAATTTTTTATTTTAAATAGTATATTAATTTTATTATAGGAATTTTTTATGAATAAAGTTTCTTATGATTTAGTAAAAGAGTTGCGAAATATTACTGGAATAGGTGTTTTAGAATGTAAAAATGCATTATTAAATTCAAACGGAAATATAAAAAAAGCTATATTAAACTTAAGAAAAGAAGGAATAATAAAAGCAGAAAAAAAAAAAATAAATAAAACATCTAATGGAATTATTTTTTCTTGCAAAAACAATCATTTTGGTGTAATTTTAGAAATTCTTTGTGAAACAGATTTTGTTTCTAAAAATAAAAATTTTTATAATTTTGGAAAAGAAATAGTAAAATATTCATTAAAAAATAAATGTAAAAATTTAATTAAACTAAAGAATGTATTTGAAAATGATAGAATAGAATTATTAAATAAAGTTAATGAAAATATCATAATTAATAGATTTAATTTTATTTCTGGGGATATTATTTCTTGTTATTCTCATTATAATAAAATAGGAGTATTATTATCTGCTAGTTTAATTAAAAATAAAAAAAAAGATTATATAAATTATAAAGAAATATTAAATAATATTGCATTACATATTGCTGCAAACAAGCCTGAATATTTAAATTTTAAAGATATACCTAAAGATATAATTGATAAAGAAAAAATTATTCAGTCTGAGTTGTCTATTAAATTAAATAAACCAAAAGAGTATTTTGAAAAAATAGTTTCCGGTAAAATTAATAAATTTTTTTCTAATGTAGTTTTAATGAAGCAAAAATTAGCAATGGATGATAGAAAAACTGTAAAGGAGTTTACTCAAGAAAATAATGTTTTAATTAAAAAATTTATAAGATTTGAAATTGGAGAATATAAATAAAGTTTAATATTTTAAGAAGCTGTTTTTAACAGCTTCTGATAAATTTTATTATAAATTTTTTTAAAAATATTTTTTTTAAAACGATGTTATAATTTAAAAAGTTTTAATTTTTTTTTAAAGTAGTTTATATAAAATAAAGTTTTATATTTGAATTATATTATAATTAAATTTTTTTAAATTATAATAATGTGGAATTTAAAAATTTATAGAGGTAAATTTTGATTACTAATATTAAAAAATATGTTAATGATAATATGGAAAAATGTATTAATGCATTTATGAAAAATATTGATTCCATTAAGGTTGGTAGAGCTAATACTTCTTTATTACAAAATATTTTAATAAAATGTTATGATAATAGTTTTTTTATAAATAATGTTGCTAATGTTACAGTTCATAATTTTAATACTTTAAAAATCAGCGCATTTGACAAATCTTTAAATGATGTTATTAAAAAATCTATATTAAAATCTAATATTGGTCTTAATCCTTATATAAAAAATAATGATATTTTTGTTCCTATACCATCTGTTACTGAAGAAAAAAGAATAGATTTAATTAAAATAATTAATAAAGAAGGTGAAAAAGCTAAAATAAATATTAGAATTATAAGAAGAGATTCTCAAATAAAGTTTAAAAAATTTTATAATGGAGAAAAAATTAACAAGGATTTTAAATATAAAATAAAAAAGGAAATACAATTAATTACAGATTTTTTTATCAACAAAATTGATGAAATTTTAATTAAAAAAGAATTAGAAATTAAAAAAGAATAGTTGTTATAAAAATTAAATTTGTTTAAATAAAATACATTTTAAATAAATTTTATTAATTAAATGTATTTTTCGTTTTGATTAAAAATTTATGAACAAAATTATATTTTAATATAATTACTTTAAAATTATGAAAAAAAATATTTCAATAGATTATGACGAATTGTTAACTTTTGTTCCTTATAAATATCCAAATTTTTTAGTTGAAAAAGTTATTAAATTTAAAAAAAATAAATACATTAAATCATTAAAAAGTGTTTGTAGAGATGATTTTTTTTTGTCTGGTCATTTTTTTAAAAATCCTATTTATCCTGGTGTTTTGATAGTAGAATTTTTAGCTCAATCTGCTATTATATTATTATACAAAAGTGATAAAAAAAATTATAAAAAAACTTTTTATTTAGCAAAAATAAATTTTGCAAAATTTTTGAGCACTGTTAAACCAGAAAATATTATGATAGGTAAAATTTATATAGTTAAAAATATTTTAAACTCATATGTTTTTTATTGTAAAGTATTTGTAAAGAGTAAAATTGTGTGTATTACTAGTTTTATATGTATTAAAAAATAGAATTATTTTTAAATAAAAATTATTTTTTTTAGAGAAATTTTATGAAAAATTTTGAATTTGTGCATTTGAATGTACATTCAGAATATTCTATAATTAATGGATTTAATAAACCTAAAGATATAATTAAGAAAGCATGTAAATTTAATATGCCCTCTTTATGTTTATCTGATTTAGGAAACATGTTTGGAGCATTAAAATTTTATGAAAAATCACATATTTTTGGAATAAAACCAATATTAGGATTACATCTAAAAATTGTTTTTGTTAAAAATGATATAGAAATAATTTTGTTAGCTAGAAATATTTTAGGTTACAAAAATTTAATGATAATTTCTTCTATATTGCAAAATAACAATATGAATAAAGTATATAAATTTAATAGAATTCATTTTTCTTATTTAAAAAAATATAGTAAAGGATTAATACTAATATTGAGTTATAACTTTTTTTATAAAAATTATAATAATATTGTTAAAATAGATTATAAATTAATAGAAGAATATATATTATTTTTTAAAAAAAATTTTTGTGAATGCTTTTATTTAGAATTGAACAGAATAGGATTATTTAACGAAGAATTTTATATAAATAAAATATTAAAAGTTTCTTTTATTTATGAAATACCTTTAGTAGCAACTAATAGAGTTTATTTTCTTAATAAGGAAGATTTTAATTTACATAAAATTAAAACATGTATTAATAAGGGTATTTCTTTATCTAAATTAAAAAATTATAAATATACTAAAAATCAGTTTTTGAAATCTAAAGAAGAGATGTATAATATTTTTATAGATATACCTGAATCTATAAAAAATAGTGTTGAAATTTCAAAAAGATGTAATGTATTATTTGAAGAAAAAAAATATTTTTTACCTAATTTTTTTAAAAAAAAAGTTTCTTCTAAAAGATATTTAATAAAAAAATCTTATGAAGGAATTAAGAAAAGATTAAAAAAAATATCTAAAAATAAAAATTTTAAAAATAAAAATTATAGTGAATATTATAAAAGAATATCATATGAATTAAAAATAATAAATAAAATGGGGTTTTCTGGTTATTTTTTAATAGTAATGGAGTTCATATTATGGGCTAAAAAAAATGATATTCCAGTAGGTCCTGGTAGAGGTTCTGGTGCTGGGTCTTTAGTAGCTTATGCATTATGTATAACAGAAATAAATCCTATAGACTTTGATTTATTATTTGAAAGATTTTTAAATCCTGAAAGATTATCAATGCCTGATTTTGATGTAGATTTTTGTATGGATAGAAGAGATGAAGTTGTTTCTCATATTTCTAAAATATATGGTAAAAAATATGTTTCTCAAATAATAACTTTTGGAACTATGTCAGCCAAGTCAGTTATTAGAGATGTTGGAAGAGTGTTAGGATATCCTTATGGTTTTATAAATTATGTTTCAAAACTTATACCAACACATTTTAGAATGACTATTAAAAAAGCTTTTATAGAAAAGTTAGAACTAAGAGCTTTATATAAAAATGATGAAGAATTTAAAAATTTAATAGATATATCTAAAAAATTAGAGGGAGTCATAAAGAATGTTGGAAAGCATTCAGGTGGAATAATAATATCTCCGAATAAAATTATAAATTATGTTCCATTGTATTTTGATAAAGAATGTAATAATTCTATTACTCAATTTGATAAAAATGATTTAGAAAATATAGGATTAATAAAATTTGATTTGTTAGGATTAAGAACTTTAACTTTAATTCAATCTACTATTTTATTAATTAAAAAAAATAACAAAAAAAATTTTAAAAATATTAATGAAATAAATTTAAATGATAATAAAGTTTTTAAGTTATTTAAGAATTCTAACACAACAGCCATTTTTCAGTTAGAATCTAAAGGAATGAAAGATTTAATAAGAAAATTATTACCAGATTCTTTTGAAGATATAATAGCTTTAGTTGCATTATTCAGGCCTGGTCCATTACAATCTGGAATGGTAGATAATTTTATTAATAGAAAACATGGAGTAGAAAAAACATATTATCCTGACAAAAATTGGCAAAATATATTATTAAAACCAATTTTAAAATCTACTTATGGAATTATATTATATCAAGAACAAGTTATGAAGATTGTTCAAGTTTTAGCAGGATATACTTTAGGAAGAGCAGATATTTTTAGAAGAGCTATGTCTAAAAAAAATAATAAAGAAATGAAAAAACAGAAAGAAATTTTTATTAATGGGGCTAGAAAAAATAAAATAGATAAAATCTTTGCTGAAAAAATTTTTAATTTATTAGAAAAATTTTCTGGTTATGGATTTAATAAATCTCATTCTGCCGCATATGCTATGATTACATATCAAACTATGTGGTTAAAAACTTATTATCCATCTGAGTTTATTGTTTCTGCTATTAATTTAGAAATGGATAAAACAGGCAGATTAATAACTTTAATTGATGAATGCAGAAAAATGAAAATTAAAATCATTTCACCTAATATAAACTATAGTTTTTATAAATTTATTATTTTTGATAATAATATAATCTATGGATTAGGAGCAATAAAAGGTATTGGTATATCTTCTATACAAATTATAATAGATGAAAGAAAAAAAAATGGTGTTTTTAAAAATTTATTAGACTTATGTATAAGAACTATATTTAAAAAAATTACTTTTAATGTATATAAAAAATTAATTTTTTCTGGAGCTTGTGATTGTTTTAAATTAGACAGATATATTTTATATGGTATACTTAAAAATATAATAAAATTATCATTACAAAATTTTAATAATAAAAATATTATTTGTAAAAGATTATTTAATACTATTAAGGAAGATTATAAAAATATAATAATGTTACATAAAAAAAAAGAATTTCAATGGACATTAGAAGAAAAATTAAAAAAAGAACACTCTTCTCTAGGTTTGTATTTAACTTCTCACCCAGTATTTCAATATTATAATGAATTAAAATATTATAAAAAAATAATTAAAATAAAAAAACTTTATAAAAATAAATTTATTAATCAAACAGTTTCAGTTATTGGAATAATTTTTTCAATTAGAAGTATGATTTATAAAAATAATAAAAAAATAATATATATTATATTAGATGATTTTTTTCATAAAATAGAAATTGTAATATTTAATAACTTAGTTAATAAATATAATAGTTTATTAAAAAAACAAAAAATTATATTAGTAAAAGGAAAGATAGTTTTTGATAATTTTATTAATAATATTAGATTAATTGCAAAAGATATAAATACTTTAGAAAAATTAAGAAAAAAAAATATAAAAAAAATTATAATATTTTTAGATATGAATATTATAAAAAAAAATATAAAGAAAAACATTTTTAAAATAATAAAAGAAAATGAAAATGGCAAAATTCCATTAAAAATTTATGAAAACAATTTAAAAAATAAAAAAATATATAATTTTAAAAAAAAAACGTTTATTTATCCTAATAATAAATTGTTTAATCAATTAGATTTATTTTTAGGAAAAAATTTTGTTAAAATTTTTATAAAAAAATAAAAAATTTTTATTTTATATATTTTTTTATGTCTTTTATTGAAATTATTTTGCTTATATTTAATATTCTATTTTTATATTCTACCATTTTTTTTTTAGCATTTTTTTCGTTTATTATTATAGTATTCGTTATACCAATTAAATCACTATTATTAAACATTTCTCCTGGAGATATTTTTCTATCTTCTATTATAACTTCTATTTTATTTTTTTTAAAATATTTATAAACATTTTTTGCTATAATTTTTACTTCATTACATTTATGTTTATTTATTGGAAGTATTATAACTTTAAATGGAGATATTATTGAAGGCCATATTATTCCTTTTATATTATGGTTTTGTTCTACTATAGATGATAGTAATCTTGTTATACCTATTCCATAACATCCCATATTTATTAGTTTTCTTTTTTTATTTTTATCATGTACAAAAAAATTAAGTTTTTTAGAATATTTTTTTCCTATTTGAAATATATGAGCTATTTCTATACTTTTTTTTATTATAAATTTATTAGTAAAAAATATATTTTTTTTGTGTTTAATAATATTTATTTTCTTTGTTTTATTTATTTTTTTATATATATAAAAGTTTTTTAAATTAATTATAGATTTATCAATTAAAATAGAATTTTTTATATATATTAAATTATTTATTTTTTTAATTTTATTAATAAATTTTTTATTTTTTTCATTTTCCTCTAAATATAATGTTTCATCATTATAATATTTTTTTATTTTTTTCATGTCTAAAGTTTGAGATATTTTTATAATGATTATTATTTTTTTTTTTTTTTTTCTGTTTGATTTTATAAAAAAAATTTTTACAAAATTGTGTTTATTTGATGTTTTGCTTTCGTTTTCTTTTTTTATTATATTTTTTATTTTTATTTTTTTAGAAATATTATCTTTTTCATGTATTAAAATATAATTTTCACCATGTTGAGATATAGCATGAAATTCATGAGATGTTTTACCACCCATTTTTTTTGATTTACTTAAAGTTATTTTATATTTTATTTTAAACAATTTAAATATTTTTTTATATGATGAATACATTTTCATATAAGTTTTTTGCATAGATGATCTATTTATATGAAATGAATATGCATCCTTCATAATAAATTCTTTACATCTTATTATCCCATCTTTAGATCTTATTTCATCTCTATATTTATTTTGTATTTGATAAAATGTAATTGGAAAACTTTTATATGATTTAATTTCTTTAGAAAATATATATGTAATTAATTCTTCATGAGTGGGTGATAATATAAATTTTTTTTTTTTTCTATCTATTATTTTAAACAGTTCTTTTCCAAAAATTTTTATTCTTCCACTTTTTTTCCATAAAAACTCTTTTTGTAGCAAAGGCATATATATTTCTATAGCATAATTTTTTTCTATTTCATGTCTTATTATTTTTTTTATTTTATTTATTATTCTTATTCCTAAAGGTAAAAAGCTATATATTCCAGATGAAATTTTTCTTACTAATCCAGACCTTATAATTAATTCATTATTTATTAATTTAGATTTATATTTTTTCATAGTAAACAGTAAATATTTGCTTGTTTTCATAAATTTCCTTGTAAATATGTTTTTAAAAAAAAATATTATTAAATTTATTTTATATATATAAATTTTTTATATATTTTAAAATTTTTTGATTATATAATGTTTTATATATTATATTTTTTTTTTTATATTTTAAACATATTTTGTGAGTTCATTATGTCTGAAAAAGATTTTGATGAAGACAAAACTGAAGATCCATCTGAACACAAATTAAATAAAGCTAAAAAAGATGGGAAAAGAATAAATTCAAAAGAATTCAATTTTTTATTGTTTTTATGTATAAATTTTTATATTCTTTATTTATTTAAAGAAGATATTTTTATACATTTTGTAAGTTTTTTTTCTAATAATTTAAAATTTAATTTTTATTATTTTGAAAAAAATGTTTTTGACAACTTTTATTTAATAATAAAAGAAAAAATTTTTATATTTTTATTGTTTTTATTATTTCCTATTATGATTAACATATTAATACCATTTTTATTTGGTAGAGTATCTTTTAATATAAAAAACATTAATTTTAATCTTAAAAAAATAAACTTTTTAAAAAATATCAAAGAAATATTTTTTTCTAATATTTTTATAGAACTTTTTAAAATATTTTTTAAAATATTATGTATATTTTCTATTTTTATTTTTTTTATTTATGAAGAAGTTTTTAAAATTTTAAATATTAATTATAATAATTTTAACAATAATATTTTTTATTTTTTTAAATTTTTTTTTCTATCTTGCATAGTAGGTATTATTTCTTTTGTTCCTATATCTATAGTAGATATTATTTTAGAATATAGAAAATATTATGAAAATCTTAAAATGTCAAAAAAAGAAGTTATTGAAGAATTTAAAAATATTGAAGGTAATGCATATATAAAAAATATTATAAAAAATAAAAGAAATCAAAACATTAATATGTCAAAAGATTTAAATATATATAAGTCGGACGTAATTTTAATAGATAATAATAACTATTATTGTGTAGCATTAAGATATGATCCTAAAATTATGCATGCACCTAAAATATTATATAAAAATTATAAAGACAAAATTTCTTATATAAAAAAAATTGCTAATGAAAATATGATACCAATTTTAAATGATTCAAATTTAACATTTTTTTTATATAAGCATGGTAAAAGAGGAAAATATATTCCAGAAGAGTTATATTTATTAATGGCTGAAATAATATATTGGTCTTGGAACATGAAGAAATGGAAATTACAAGGCGGTAAGAGACCTGATAACCCAAAAAAATTTTTAATAAATTAATTAATAATAAATTCTTGAGATAATAAAATGATATTTAATTTTTCTATATTTTTAAAAATATTAAAAGATTTTAAAAAAATAAAATGGAGTATATTTTATGCGCCTATTATACTTTTAATGTTATTAACAATGATGATATTGCCATTACCTCCTATTTTATTAGACATATTTTTTACATTTAATATAGTTTTATCTATTATGATTTTGCTTTCTTCTATGTTTACAAAAAATACTATAGATTTTATTTCTTTTCCAACAATATTATTGTTTTCAACTTTATTGAGATTATCTTTAAACATTGCTTCTACTAGAATAATTTTAACTAAAGGACATACTGGTTTTTCTTCTGCTGGTAATGTTATAGAATCATTTGGTCATTTTTTGTTAGGAAATAATTTTTTCGCGGGTATAATAATTTTTATTATATTAATAATTATAAATTTTATAGTAATAACTAAAGGGTCAGGCAGAATAGCTGAAGTTGGTGCTAGATTTGCTTTAGATGGAATGCCTGGAAAACAGATGGCAATAGACGCTGATTTAAATTCTGGATCTATTGAAGAAAAAGAGGCTATAAAAAGAAGAATTAAAGTGTATCAAGAAGCTGATTTTTATGGTTCTATGGATGGAGCTAGTAAATTTGTTAGAGGTGATGCAATAGCTGGAATATTAATTATGTTCATAAATATTGTTGGTGGAGTTTTAGTAGGTTGTATTCAACACAACATGAATTTTAATACTGCAATAAAAACTTATACTTTATTAACTATAGGAGATGGTTTAGTAGCTCAAATTCCTGCTTTACTTATATCTACTTCAGCTGGTGTTATGGTTACTAGAATAAGCAATGAACAAAATGTTAGTGAACAAATAGTTAATCAATTATTTAATAATTTTAAAACAGTTTTATTTAGTAGTTTAGTTTTATTTATTGTCGGGTTAGTTCCTAATATGCCACATTTAGTTTTTTTATTAGCATCTTTTATGTTATATTGTTTTGGAAGTTTTTTATATGTAAAAAAGACACATACAGAAAAATTAAAAAATATAAAACATTATAATATTAAAAAATCATTTAGAGATGCTTCTTGGAAAGATGTTAAATTAGAAGATACTATTAAAATAGAATTAGGAGAAAATTTATATAAATCTTTAAATAGCATACAAAAACAAGATTTGTTAGAAAAAATTAAAATGATAAGAAAAAATTTTGCCAAAAAAATAGGTTTTTTACCTTCTGTAGTATATATAAGGAATAATTTTGCATTAGAAAAATTTGAATATAGAATTTTAATAAAAGGAGTAGAATATTATAAAGGTGAATTATTTTATAATTTATTTATGATAATAAATAATAATACAAATGTAAAATTTGATTTTCCTTATATCAAAGAGTGTATTGAACCTATTTATGGAATAAAAGCTTTTTGGATAGAAAAAAAATTTGAAAAAAAAGCAAAAAGATTAGATTGCACGATTGTAGATAGTAATTCTATATTAGTAGCTAATTTAAATAATATTTTAAACAAAAATTTAGATGAATTATTTGGATGTTATGAGACTCAAAAATTAATAGAACATATTAATATAAAAATGCCTAAATTAATAGAAGAAATTATTCCTAATATAATAAGTTTATCTACGTTTAATCAGATTTTAAAAAATTTGTTAAATGAAAATGTTTATATAAGAGATATGAAAACTATTTTAGAATCTTTAATACAAAATTCTTATTTAACTAAAGATCCTAATGAATTAACTAGTATAATTAGAATATCATTAAGTAAATTTATTTGTCAGGAAATTTTTAAAAATAACTATGAAGTTAATATAATTACTTTAGATAAAGATTTAGAAAATGCTATAGAAATATCTTGTAAAAATAATAGAGGAATATTTGAACCAGAATTATCAAATAAATTATTTAAACAAACTAAATTAGCTATAAAAAATCAGATAGAAACAAATGGATTTTTAGTAATAGTTGTAGATCATTCACTAAGACATATTTTGTCAAAATTTTTACGACAAAATTTTTATAATTTATACGTGTTGTCTTTTTTAGAAATACCTAATAATTTTACTTTAAAATCTACTAGTATAATAGGAAAAATGTAATTATTTTTTTTTAAGATATAAATAAATATTTATATTTTATTTAAAGTTTTAATTCCTAAAAGATTTAATCCTTTTTTTATTATTTTAGAAACTATTAATAATAATTTAATTCTGCTATGTTTTATAGTATTGTTTTTTTCATATATAATATTATGTTTTTCATAAAATTTTGAAAAAATATATGATAAATTATATAAATAATTGCATAATATGTTAGGATATCCAGTTTCTGAAACATTTATTATTGTTTCTTCAAATTGTAATACTTTTATTGAAATATTTTTTTCTTCTTCGTTAGTTATTTTTATTTTATTTTTTATTTCTTTTATTTTTATTTTTGAATTTTTTAATATTGATATTATTCTAGAATATGAATATTGTATGTATATAGCTGTATTTCCATTTAATTTAAGTATATTATTCCAGTTAAATATATAATTTTTTTTTCTATTTTTAGAAAGTTCAAAATATTTTATTGCTCCTATTCCTATTATATTAGATATTTTTTTCATACATTTTTTTTTGATACCAATATGTTTGTTAACTATTATTTTTTTAGATTTTTTTATAGATTCTTTTATTAATTTAGATAATTTTATTGTTTTGTTGTTTCTAGTCATAAATGGTTTATTATTTTTAGATAAAATTGTTCCAAATTCATGATGTTTTATTATTGAATTTTTATTAATATATTTTGCTTTTTTTGCAATTTCTAAAATTTGTTTTAAATATCTTTTCTGTCTATAATCAACATAATATATTATTTCATCTGCTTTTAAATTTCTTATTCTATGTTTTATACAAGCTATATCTATAGTTGAATATAAAAATGTTTTATCTTTATTTTGTATTATTACTCCCATTTTTTCTCCTAACTTGTTTCTAAATTTTTTTAAATAAATTATTACATTTCCATTTTTCTTTTTTGCTATTTTTTTTTTTTTAAGTTCTAATACTATTTCTTCTAACATGTTTTTATAAAAACTTTCTCCTTTTACATGTTTTCTTTTTAAACTAATATTTAAATTTTTATATATTTTTTCATTTTCTATTAATGTTAATTTTACTATTTTCTTCCATATTTTTATATATTTATAATCATTTTTATATAATTTTATTAAATATTTTTTAGATTCTTTTTTAAATTTTTTACTATTGTCAAATTTTTTTTTGGCTTTTTTGTAAATATTTTCTAATTGATTTAATTTAATATTTTTAATTTCTTTATATTCTATTTTTTTGTTTAAATATGCTATTAACATTCCATATTGATGCCCCCAATCTCCTATATGATTTTCTCTTATTATGTCATTTCCTAAAAATTCCATAATTCTAGCCATAGAATCACCTATGACAGTAGATCTTAAATGTCCTACATGCATTTCTTTTGCAATATTAGGTGAAGAGTAATCTATAACAATTCTTTTTTTTTTGCATTTTTTTATACTAAGTCTTTTACAAGTAATTATATTTTCCATTTTTTTTTCTATATATTTTATATTCAAAAAAAAATTTATAAAACATGGATATGAAAAAGTAACATTTTTTATTATTTCTTTTTTTTTTATTTTTTTTATAATATCTTTACATAATTCTTCAGGTTTTTTTTTTATCTCTTTTGATATTTGCATAATTCCATTTACTTGATAGTCTCCATATAGTTTATTAGAAGATTCTATTATAACTATATTATAACATTTTTTAATTCCATTCTTTCTTAATGATTTTTTAGTTATATTAGTAAGAGTTAATTTTATATTCATTTTATACTTTTTATGAAGCATTTTTTATTTTTTTTTAATTTTATTATTATAACAAAAATTTATTTTTTTTATAAATCAAAATATTATTTATTTTAATATAAACAATTAATTTTTAAATTATATATTTTTTAATAATTAATTTATGTTAATAAAGTTAAATAAAATAGTTGACAACATAAAAAAAAAAATATAATCTTATTAAAGTTAATTAAAAATGTTCTTTAAAAAAATATTAGAAAATTTGTGTGGGTACGTCTTAAATTAAGAAAATATATTTATATTTTCGTTTATTTAAAGATATTTTTTACAATTGAAGAGTTTGATCATGGCTCAGATTGAACGCTGGCGGCAAGCCTAACACATGCAAGTCGTGCGGCAGCGAAAAAAGTTTTTATAATTTTTGTCGGCGAGCGGCGAACGGGTGAGTAATATCTGGGGATCTACTCAAAAGAGAGGAATAACTACTGGAAACGGTAGCTAATACCACATAATGTTTTAGAACCAAAGTAGGGGATCTTTCTTGTAAAGACCTTGCGCTTTTGAATGAACCCAGACGAGATTAGCTTGATGGTGTGGTAAAAGCATACCATGGCAACGATCTCTAGCTGGTCTGAGAGGATGACCAGCCACACTGGAACTGAGACACGGTCCAGACTCCTGTGGGAGGCAGCAGTGGGGGATATTGCACAATGGGGGAAACCCTGATGCAGCCATGCCGCGTGTATGAAGAAGGCTCTCGGGTTGTAAAGTACTTTCGGTAATGAGGAAGGTGTATAATCTAACAGGTAATACAATTGACGTTAGTTACAGAAGAAGCACCGGCTAACTCCGTGCCAGCAGCCGCGGTAATACGGAGGGTGCGAGCGTTAATCGGAATAACTGGGCGTAAAGAGCACGTAGGTTGTTTATTAAGTCAGATGTGAAATACCTAAGCTTAACTTAGGAACTGCATTTGAAACTAATAAACTCAGAGTATTGTAGAGGAAGGCAGAATTCCACGTGTAGCGGTGAAATGCGTAGAGATGTGGAGGAATACCGGTGGCGAAGGCGGCCTTCTGGACAAATACTGACGCTGAGATGCGAAAGCGTGGGTAGCAAACAGGATTAGATACCCTGGTAGTCCACGCTGTAAACGATGTCGATTTGGAGTTTGGTGGCATGACTGCCGGGCTTCGGAGCTAACGCGTTAAATCGACCGCCTGGGGAGTACGGCCGCAAGGTTAAAACTCAAATGAATTGACGGGGGCCCGCACAAGCGGTGGAGCATGTGGTTTAATTCGATGCAACGCGAAGAACCTTACCTGGTCTTGACATCCACAGAATTCTGTAGAGATACGGAAGTGCCTTAGGGAACTGTGAGACAGGTGCTGCATGGCTGTCGTCAGCTCGTGTTGTGAAATGTTGGGTTAAGTCCCGCAACGAGCGCAACCCTTATTCCTTGTTGCCATCGGTTTGGCCGGGAACTCAAGGAAGACTGCCGTTGATAAAGCGGAGGAAGGTGGGGACGACGTCAAGTCATCATGGCCCTTACGACCAGGGCTACACACGTGCTACAATGGCGTATACAAAGAGAAGCGACCCAGCGATGGTAAGCGGAGCTCACAAAGTACGTCTAAGTCCGGATTGGAGTCTGCAACTCGACTTCATGAAGTCGGAATCGCTAGTAATCGTGAATCAGAATGTCGCGGTGAATACGTTCCCGGGCCTTGTACACACCGCCCGTCACACCATGGGAGTGGGTTGTACCAGAAGTAGATAGCTTAACCTTCGGGAGGGCGTTTACCACGGTGTGATTCATGACTGGGGTGAAGTCGTAACAAGGTAACTGTAGGGGAACCTGCGGTTGGATCACCTCCTTATAATAATATTCTTAATTATAAGAACGTGCCCACACAAATTTTCTAATAATATTTCATCCTGATTGTTATTAACAGGCTTGTAGCTCAGATTGGTTAGAGCACACCCCTGATAAGGGTGAGGTCGGTGGTTCAAATCCACTCAGGCCTACCACCATTATTTTATGGGGCTATAGCTCAGCTGGGAGAGCGCCTGCTTTGCACGCAGGGGGTCAGCGGTTCGATCCCGCTTAGCTCCAATATATATTGTTATGAATTTATATATTATTATGTAGAATTATATCCATTATCATTTTTAATAGGATTTTTAGCAGCATTTTTTGCTAATTTATCACATATATTATTTTCATAATTTCCTTTATGTCCTTTTATCCAAATCCATTCTATTTTATGTTTTTTCGTTAAATTATATAATTTTTTCCATAAATCTAAATTTTTTATTACATTTTTTTTTGTATTTTTCCATTTTTTCATTTTCCATTTTTTTATCCAATTTGATATTCCTAATATTACATATTTACTATCTGTTATTATAGTAACTAAACATTTTTTTTTTAAACACTTTAAACTTTCTATAGCAGCCATTAGTTCCATTCTATTATTTGTAGTTAAATAAAAACCTTTACTAATTTTTTTTTCAAAATTTTTATATTTTAATAAAATTCCATATCCCCCTGGTCCAGGATTTTTTATACATGATCCATCTATATATATGTGTATTTTATTCATAACAATTCCTTTAATTTAAAATGTTAGTTTACAAAAATAAATAAATGAAAAGAACTATTGTATTAGATACAGAAACTACAGGAATAAATTCTATAACAAAAATAGATAATAATAAACATAAGATAATAGAAATTGGAGCTGTAGAAATTTTTAATAGAAAACTTACTGGAAAAGAATTTCATTGTTATTTAAATCCAAATAGAAAAATAGAAAAAAAAGCTTTTAAAGTACATGGTATTACTAATGAATTTTTGTTAAATAAACCCTCTTTTTGTGATGTTGCAGATAATTTAATAAAATTTATAAAAAATTCTAATTTAGTTATTCATAATGCGTCTTTTGATATAAAATTTTTAGAATATGAATTATTTAATATAAACCACAAAATAGAAAAAATTAATAAAATATGTAATATAATAGACACATTAAAATTAGCAAGAAATTTACATCCAGGAAGAAAAAATACTTTAAATGTTTTATGTAAAAGATATAAAATAAAAAATATTAATAGAAAATTTCATAGTGCTATATTAGATGCAAAAATATTATCTGAGTTATATATAAGAATGACTAGAAAGCAAAATGAAATAAATTTTTTTGATAATGAAGAAAAATATATCAAAAAAAGTCACAAAAAATATTTAAAAAATATAATAAAGTTTGCTGATAAGAAAGAAATATATTTACATAAAAAAATATTATTAAAAATTAAAAAAAAAAATAAAAAAAATTGATTTTATTATATATATATAGTATTATTTTATTTAATAGGTGCGATAGTTCAGTTGGTTAGAATATCGGCTTGTCACGCCGGGGGTCACGGGTTCAAATCCCGTTCGCACCGATATTTTATTTATAAAAAAAATTTTTTATATAAAAATAAAATTTTTTAAACAAATTTAATTTAATTATATATAAAATATGCTAAATAAAATAAAAATTTATATTTCTAAAATATATTTTTATAATAAATAATATAAACAAATTATATAAAATTTTATAATAGTTATTTTATAATTTATATAATAAAAATTATTTGGTTTTTAGTTTTATTTTTATATTTATTGTTTTTTAAAAAAAATTTTAATTTTATAGTAAAATTTTATAAAAAAATTAATTTAAAGTTTAATTAATAATTTTTATATAATAATGCTAGGCATAAAAAAATGAAAAAATGTAGTCAAAATGTTTTAAAAAATGAAACAAAAATTTTAAAATTAAAAAATAAAAAAGTTTTATCAGAATATAAAAATATTCTTAAAAAAATAAATAAAAAAAAAAAAAAAATATCTAAACTTAAAAAAATATCAAAAGATAATTTAAAAAAATTTTCTAAAAGAATGAATAAAGAAATAAACAAGTCTTATAAATATTCTTTAGAAGAAATAATTATAGAAGTTATTAATATAATAGATAGTTTTGAGAAAGCTGTAGAATTAAAAAAAAATGTGAAAAATGAGACTATAAAAATAGTTTTATTTGAATTAGAAAATATATTAAAATTTTTTAAAAAAATATTAAAAGATTGCAAAGTAAATGAAATAAATAAATTAAATATAAAATTTAACCCTAACTTTCATCAAGCAATTTCTATAGAAAATTTGAAAGAAATCCCTAATAATTTCATAGTAAAAATAGTACAAAAAGGCTATTTTTTGTATGATAGATTATTAAGACCTGCGATAGTAACAGTAAATAAAAAATAAAAATTAATATTATTTTTTATAAAGTTTTATATTTATATAAATATAGTTATAAATTTTTATTTTATAAACATAAAATTCAATGAAAAAAAAAATTTTGTTTAACAAAAAGATCTTTTATAATTATAAAATTATAAAAACTCTAAATGCTGGGTTAGTTTTAAAAGGGTGGGAAATAAAGTCAATAAGAAGTAATAATGTGAATATTGAAAATAGTTATATTTCAATATATAAAAAAAATATATTTTTGATGAATTTTAAAATAAATATCTTAAAAAGTCATTATAAATATATAAATTATGAAAAATATAGAAAAATAAAACTTTTATTAAAAAAAAATGAAATATTATATTTGTTAAATAAAATTAAAAAAGATAATTTAACTATTATTCCAATACACATGTTTTGGAAAAAATTTTTATGTAAATTAAAAATAGGATTATCAAAAGGAATTAAAAAAATAGATAAAAGATATATAAAAAAAAAAAGAGAATGGCAAATTAAAAAATTAAGAATTATAAAAAATTTTAAATAATGTTCTGGAGAATAATATTTTTGGAAAACACCGATAAATATTGGATGAAAAAAGCATTGATTTTAGCCAAAAAAGCTAATAATAAAAATGAAATTCCAGTAGGTTCAGTTTTAATATTTAAAAACAAAATTATTTCTAAAGGATACAATTCTTCTATTTATAAACATGATCCTACAGCACATGCAGAAATTATAGCTTTAAGACGAGGCGGTTATATTTTAAAAAATTATAGATTATTAAAAACTACTCTTTATGTTACCTTGCAACCTTGTTTAATGTGTTTGGGGGCTATTATACATAGTAGAATATATAGACTTGTATATGGTGCTAACTCTTATATGTTTTCTAATTATATAAATTTATTATATAAAAAAAAAATAAAAATAAAAAATAACGTTTTTAAGATTAAATGCAAAAATATTATAAAAAATTTTTTTAAAAATAAAAGAAAATAATACTATACATTTTGATAAGTATTATTTTCTTTTTTAAAAAAGTGTTAACTTTCTAATATTACTATAGCGCAAAAGTATTTTTTTTCATGACTTATACTTATATGACTTTTTTTAATATTTTTCTTTTTATAAAAATTTAAATTTTTTTTTAAAAATTTTATTTTAGGTTTTCCTAATTTATTATTATAAATTTCGAAATTTTTAAATGATAAATTTTTTATTATGCCAGTACCTAATGCTTTTACACATGCTTCTTTAACAGAAAATCTTTTAATTAAAAATTTTATGCAATTTTTTAATAATAAATATTTTTTAAATTCATTTTTAGATAAAATTTTTTTAGCTAATTTATTTCTAAAAAAAATATTCATATTTTTTATTCTTTTTATTTCTATTATGTCTATTCCTATGCCAAATATTTTCATATTAAAATTTTTATAAACTATAAATAATTATTATATTTAGTTTATATTGATTTATTTTTTTTTAACAACATAAAATATATTTAGAAAATATCGTTAAATGCATTTTACATTTAAATATAAATGCACTTTTTTTTTAAAAAAATTTTCTATATTTACTCTAGATTTCATATTGCATTTTTTTATCATATTTCCATTTTTTCCAATAACTATTTTTTTATGTCTAAAATTTTTTACTATAATTTCTGCAAGTATTTTAAGTTGATTTAACTTTATGTTTTTTATATGAATTGTTTTTATTTTTATTGCATAAGGTAATTCTTTTTGCAAATAATATATAAATTTTTCTCTTATCATTTCAGAAATCAAAAATTTTTTAGTATTATATGTAATATTTCTTTTCTTGAAAATATGTTCTTTACGTGGCAATATTTTTTTTATTATTTTTTTTAAATATAATATAAATTCATTTTTTATTATAGAAACTGGTATTAATTTAAAAAAATTAAATTTTTTATTTAAAAAACTCAAAAACGGAAGTAAAATTTTTTTATTTTTTATTTTATCTATCTTATTTATTAATAACAATACTGGTATTTTATTTTTTTTTATTTTGTTCAAAATTTTTTCATCTTCTTTATTCCATATGTTTTTATTTACAATAAAAATAATTAAATCTACATTTATATTTTTTGTATAATATTTGTTAATATTAAATTTTTTTATTTTACTTACCCCTGGTGTATCTATAAAAATATATTGATAATTATTATAATTTTTTACTCCTATAATACATTTTTCTGTAGTATTTTTTCTATTAGAAATTATAGATATATTTTTTTCTAACAATTTATTAAACAAAGTAGATTTTCCAACATTTGTTTTTCCTACAATTTGTATTGTTCCACAAAATTTATTTTTTTTTTTTGTCATTATTTTCATTCTATACCTAATTTTAACAAAGCTCTTTTTGCTGCATCTTGTTCAGCTTTTCTTCTACTAGCACCTATTCCAACTATATGTTTTTTAACACCATAAATTTTGCATTGAATTGTAAACAATTGACTATGTGCTTCTCCATATACTTGAATTATAAAATATATTGGTAACGGTAAATGTTTAGATTGCAAAAATTCTTGCAATCTAGTTTTTGGATCTTTTTTAGTCTCTTCTGGATTTATATTTTTTAAACGAGTATAATACCATTTTAATATTAATTTTTCAGTAATATTAATATTACTGTCTAAAAAAATACTTCCTATTAATGCTTCAACGGTATTAGCTAATATAGATTCTCTTCTAAAACCTCCACTTTTTAATTCTCCTTGACCTAATTTTAAATACTCCCCTAAATCAAATTCATGAGCTATTTGCGCTAGAGTATTTCCTCTAACTAATGTAGCTCTCATTCTGCTCATATCTCCCTCGTTTACAAACGGAAAATATTTATATAAAGCATTTGCAATGATAAAGCTTAAAATAGAATCTCCTAAGAATTCTAATCTTTCATTATGTTTTCCACTAGCGCTTCTGTGAGTGAGTGCTTGTTTTAATAATTCTATTTTATTGAACATATAACCTAATGTTTTTTGTAATTTTTTTATTTCTATAAAATTCATATTATACCAATTTTAAAAAAAAATAATAAATATGTTTTATTATAAATTTGTATTTTTATATAAAAAATTTACATTGTTTTATATAACGTTTCCAATTCTGTCAAATAATATTTTTTTGAAATATTTTTCTTTAGAGTTATCTAAACTAATAAATATTTTTGTAACTTTTCCTATAAAATTTTTTTCAGGAACAAATCCCCAATATCTACTGTCAAAACTATCATCTCTATTGTCTCCTAAAACAAAATATTTGTTTTCAGGAATGTTCCAAATATATAAATTACTATTTTTATAATTAGTCTGTTCTTTTTTTTTGTTTGTTAATAAAATTTTATGATTTATATCATTAATATATTCTATTTTTTCTTCATAAGAAAAATTTTTATTATTATTGTTTATAATAAAATTTTTATAATTTTTATTTAAAAAAAAATTTAAGTTTTCTTTTTTTGTTTTATTTTCATATTCTGAATAACTTATGATATTTTTTATATATTTTTTTTTTTTAAAAAAATATTTTTTATATACAAAAAATATTTTTTTTTTAGAATCATATATTACTATATCGTTAGGAACACCTATAACTCTTTTTACAAAATATATATTTTCATTTTTAGGATATTTAAAAACTGCAATATCACCATTATTAGGTTTATTTATATTTATTATATTTTTGTGGAAAATTGGATCTTTTATTCCATAAGAAAACTTTTCAACTAAAATAAAATCTCCTGTTATTAAAGTTGGAAACATAGAATTAGATGGTATTTTAAATGGTTCATAAATAAATGATCTTATTATAAATACTATAAAGAATATGTAAAAAAAAGATCCAATAAAATCTTTTATATTATTTTTTTTAATATTATTTTTTTTATTATAAAATTTTTCGTATTTACTTAACATCCAAAAAATAAATGTAAAAAATGTAAATAATGTAATAACAACTGAAATTAAGTCAGACATCATATTTCTCTAAATAAAAGTTTATTTATTATTCTTTAAAATAGTAAAAAAAGTTTCTTGTGGTATATTAACTCTACCAATTTTTTTTAATCTTTTTTTCCCGTCTTTTTGTTTTTTTAGTAATTTTTTTTTTCTAGTTATATCACCTCCATAACATTTAGATAAAACATTTTTTCTTAATTGTTTTATTATATCTTTTGCTATTACTTTATTTTCTATAGTAGCTTGTAAAGATATATCAAACTGATGTCTAGGAATTGTTTTTTTTATTTTATTTAAAATTTTTCTAGCAAAATTATATATATTTTTGTTATAAATTATGTAAGATAAAGCATCAATTTTTTCTGAGTTAATTAATATATCTAGTTTTATCATGTTTGATTTTTTATATTTTAAAAATTCATATTCTAAAGATGCATATCCTTTTGAAACAGATTTTAAATCATCAAAAAAACTAAATATTATTTCAGATGTAGGTATTTCATAAATTATAGATACTTGATTTTTATAATATTTTATTTCTATTTGTTTACCTCTTTTATTTATACATAATTTTATTATTTTTCCTACAAAATTAATAGGAGATAAAATTGTACATTTAGAAATTGGTTCTTTAATTTTTCTTATAAATTGTTTTTTAGGAAATTTTGATGGATTGTCTATATATAAAATTTTGTTTTTATTATTATATAATTTATATATAACAGTAGGTGTTGTAGATATTAGATTTATACTATATTCTCTTTCTAATCTCTCTTTAACTATCTCCATATGTAACAATCCAATAAATCCACATCTAAAACCAAAACCTAAAGCATTAGAATGTTCTATTTCATGATACAAAGCATCGTCATTTAAACTTAATTTTTTAATTCCATCCTCTAAAATTTTATATTGATTAGATTTAACTGGAAATAAACTTACATATATTTGAGGTTTAGATTTTTTAAATTTTTTTAAAATATTTCGTGAAGGATTTTTTAAATTAGTTATAGTATCACCAACAGATATATTTGATATAACTTTAGTTCCACATATTATCCATCCTATTTCTCCACATGTTAATGAATCTTTTAAAATTTTTTTAGGAGTAAAAATTCCTAGTTTTTCTATTTTACATATGTATCCAGTATTTATTATTTTTATTTTAGAATTTTTTAATAATGTTCCATTTTTTATTCTTATTAAAGCTATTACACCTAAATAATTATCGAACCAAGAATCTATTATTAATGCTTGTAATTTAAAATTTTTATTTCCATCAGGTTTTGGTATTATTGTTATAATTTTTTCTAATAGTTCTATTATTCCTTCACCTGTTTTTGCTGAACATTTTATACAATCTGTAGTTTTTATTCCTATTATTTCTTTTATTTCTTTAATTGATTTGTTTACATTTGAAGTTGGTAAATCTATTTTATTTAAAACTGGTATTATTTTTAATTTCATTTTTATAGCTAATTTACAATTTGATAATGTTTGAGCTTCAACTCCTTGAGTAGAGTCTATTATTAACAAAACTCCCTCACAAGCATATAATGATCTAGCCACTTCATTATAGAAATTTACATGTCCTGGAGTGTCTATTAAGTTTAATATAAAATTTTTTCCATTTATAGATTTATACTTTAAAGAGACACTTTGAGCTTTTATAGTTATACCTCTTTCTCTTTCTAGATCCATAGAGTCTAAGACTCTATTTTTCATTTCTCTTTTTGGAAGCCCTTCACAAATTTGAATAAATCTATCAGATAGTGTAGATTTTCCATGATCTATATGTGCTATAATAGAAAAGTTTCTTATGTTTTCCATTTTTAATAAAGTTTTATGATTTCATAATTTTATTATAATAATTTTGTTAAAAAATTTTTAAAACTATTTTTAAAAAAAATAATATTTATTAAAAAATTTATATTAAATTTTAATTTATAATAAAATAAGTTTAATTGTTTATTAATTTTAATATATATTTATTTTAATTGTAAAAATACATTTTTTTAATAGAAAATTATTAGTATAAAAATTGACAAAAATTTCTTATATTATATTATTTAAAACAATTTATTAATAAAATTTTTACATTATTTTTTATAATATATGAAAAAAAAAACAGTTGTTATAGCTATGTCTGGAGGTGTTGATTCATCTGTTTCAGCTTGGTTATTAAAAAAGTATAAATATAAAGTTATAGGCTTGTTTATGAAGAATTGGGAAGAAAACGATACAGATAATTATTGCGCTTCTAAAAAAGATTTAAAAGACGCAAAAAAAGTATGTAAAATTATTAAAATACCTTTTTATAAAATTAATTTTTCAATAGAATATTGGGAAAATGTATTTTTAAAATTCTTATCTGGTCTGAAAAAAGGATTAACTCCAAATCCAGATATTTTATGTAATAAAGAAATTAAATTTAAAGTTTTTTTAAAATTTTCTTTAAAATATTTTAAAGCTGATTTTATTGCAACTGGTCATTATGCAAATATTAAGATTATTAACAAAAATTTTTTTTTGAAGAAGGGGCTAGATAAAAAAAAAGATCAAACTTATTTTTTATATACATTAAAACAAAAACAATTAAAAAAAATTATTTTTCCTATAGGAAAATTTAATAAATTTAAAATAAGAAAAATAGCTGAAAAACTTAATTTACCTACAGCTTATAAAAAAGATTCTTTTGGAATATGTTTTATTGAAAATAAAAATTTTCAAAAATTTTTAAAAAAATATATTTCAAAAAAAGAGGGTTATATAGTTAATATTTCAGGTAAAATTATTGGTATTCATCATGGAATACAAAATTATACTATAGGTCAAAGAAAAAAAATAGGAAAAATTTTAAACAAAAAAAATACTTATAACTCTCCATGGTATATAGTAGAAAAAAATGTAGAAAAAAATTTGTTAATTGTAGCTAATAGTTTTAATAACCCTTATTTAATGTCTGTAGGCGCTTTAATAAATAATATTAATTTATTAGTTAATATAGATTTTGAAAAATATTTTTTTTGTAAATTAAAAATTAGACATCAATATAATGATATTTCTTGTATGGTAAAATTAAAAAAAAAATGTATATTAAAAATAATATTTAAATATCCTATTTCTTCTATAACTACAGGTCAATCTATTGTTTTGTATTTTAATAAAATTTGCATAGGAGGAGGAATTATTTTTAAAAAATTTCCGTTAATAAATATTTTATAATTTTTTTATATATATACATGTATATTTACATTTTTACAAAATAAAATAATTTAAAAAATTTTTAAATAATTTTAATATAATAAACAATATAAAAAAAAATAAATAAAAAATTTATATATAAATTAAACATTTTAATAATATGAGAAAAATAAATTTGTTACATAATAAAAAAATTTTAATAATGGGTGTTAGAAATAAATTTTCTATAGCATATGGAATTTTAAAATCTATGATTAAAAATGGAGCTAAAGTTGCATTAACATATTATAGAAATAATGAAAAAAAATTTTTAGAAAAAATATTAAAAAAAAATGAGTCTAGAATTATATTAAAATGTGATATTTTAAATGATTATAGTATAAAAAAAATGTTCATAAAACTTTCTAATTATTGGAAAACATTTGATGGTTTAGTTCACTCAATTGCATATGCTCCTAAAATACAATTTAGTAAAAATTATTTAGATATAGTAGATAGAAAAGGTTTTAATATTGCTCATGAAGCTAGTTCTTATAGTTTCGTGGCCTTATCAAAAGAATGTAAGAGAATGTTAAATAAAAATTCTTCATTACTTACTATTTCTTATTTAGGATCTAACATAGTAATTCCTAATTATAATGTAATGGGACCAGCAAAAGCTTCTTTAGAATCTAATGTTAAATATATAGATTACTATTTTAAAAAACGTTTTATAAGAGTTAATGCTATTTCTATAAATCCTATTAAAACTACATCTTCATATAGTATAAAAAATTTTAATAAAATAATGAAAAAATCTCAAAAAAAAATATTTAATAAAAAAAATATAGATATATTTCAAATAGGAAATATATCATCTTTTTTATGTTCTGATCTATCTATTGGAATATCAGGTCAAATTATTAATGTAAATGATGGAATTAATAACATTTTTTAAAAAAAAAATATATTTAAATTTTTATATGAAAAAAATGTATAAAATTATATAATTTATATTATAAATAAACAATTTTAATATTAATAAAAATTAATAATTTAATATAATTTTTCATTAAAAAAAATATTTTTATATAATATAAAATTTTTAAAAATGTATTAAAAAATTTTTAAACAACTTTTTATATTTAAATAAAAATCACATATAAATTATATTATTAATAATATTGATGTTATAAGATTATATGTTTGTAAAAACATTTTTTTAATACATTTGTAAAAATGTATAAAATTATTATTTAAACTTTTATTCTACATAATAAACATATAATAAAATTTTTAAATATTTTAGTTTTTATAAATATATTTTTTAAATATGTGCAAAAAATTTTAAATAAATTCTATATTTTAAATTTATACATTTTTTATATATATGTAAAAAAATACTTTTTTGTTAAAAAAAAATATAAAAATTTTTAGGGGAAAAAATGTATTTAAAATTATTTGACATTGCATTATACATAAATTTTTTTTTTAATTTATTCATTTTAATTAATCCTATAGGAATGATACCAGTTTTTATAAATATTACTAAAAATCAAAATCATGAAGAAAGAAAAAAAACAAATTTTATAGTAAACATTACAGTATTTTTAATATTGTTATTGTCTTTATTTTTTGGATTAAAGATTTTAAATTTATTTGGAATATCAATACATTCACTTAGAATAACTGGGGGAATATTAATTATAAACATGGCAATGTCTATTATAAACGATAACTTATTTATAAAAAAAAATAATTTAAATAAAAAAAATAATACTAATATTTCTAAAAACATAAGTATAGTTCCGTTAGCCACTCCATTAATAGCAGGACCTGGAGTTATTAGTTCTATTATAATTTGGAGTTCTAATAATAATGATATATACAGTTTAATAGTTTATTCTATAGTAATTACAATATTTTCATATTTTTGTTGGATGTTATTTAATATGTCAAATTTGATTATAAATATATTTGGTTTTAATGGAATAGATATTATTACAAAAATTATGGGATTATTATTAATGTCTATAGGGATAGAACTATTAACAACAGAAATAAAGTTTTTAATTTATAATTAAAAACAAAGAAAATTAAATTAAATAAAATTTTTATGAAAATATGAATAATAAAAAAATTAAAAAAGTTATCATAAAAGATTTAGGAATTAAAGATTGGAAACAAACTTATTCTTTAATGAAAAAGTTTGTATCTAAAAATAATAAATATAAATCAGATGAAATATGGTTTTTAGAACATTATCCAGTGTTTACATCAGGAAAAAATTTTTTTAATAAAAAAAAATATTATATAACCAAAAAAATAAAATTTTATAATTCTAATAGGGGTGGAGGAATAACATATCATGGGCCAGGGCAACAAATTGTATATTTTTTGATAAATTTGAAAAAAATTAAAAATCATATTTTTTTTTTAATAAACATGATAAAAAAAGTTGTTATAAAAACTTTAAAATGTTTTTGTATAGAAAGTTATTATGATAAAGATAATCCTGGAATATATGTAAAAAAAAAAAAAATATGTTCTATAGGATTATGCATAAAAAATGGATATTCAATGCATGGTTTTTCTTTAAATGTAAATATGGATTTATTCCCATTTAAGTTAATAATACCATGTAATAATTCAAAAATAAAAATGACTCAGATAAAAGAATTAAATAAAAAAATATCAATTAAAGAAGTAAAAAAAATTTTAAAATATAAAATTAAATTATTTTTTAAAAAAAATTTTTTTATAAATTATTAAAAAATTTAATTTTAAAAAATTAAATAATTTTTAAAGAAAAAGAAAATTAATTTATATGAAAAAAAAACAAAATTTAAATAATTTATTTAAAAAAATAAATAAAAATATATTGAAAAAACCAAAATGGATAAAAACAAGATTTCCAATTAATGACATTAAAATAAAAAAAATTAAAAATATACTAAAAAAAAATAATTTATATTCTGTATGTGAAGAAGCATTATGTCCAAATATATATGAATGTTTTGGAAAAAAAACTTTAACTTTTATGATATTAGGAGATATATGTACAAGAAAATGTGCATTTTGTGCAGTATCTAAAGGTAGACCTAAAATAATAGATGTTAATGAGCCTAAAAAAATAGCAAAAACTGTAAAAAAAATAAAATTAAAACATGTAGTAATTACTTCTGTTAATAGAGATGATCTAAAGGATGGAGGTGCAAACCATTTTTTGGAATGTATTAAACAATTAAAAAAAAATAGTAAAAAAACTATAATAGAAATTTTAGTTCCAGATTTTAAAAGATGTTTAAATTCTGCTATAGAAATAATATCTGAATCTCCTCCTAATATATTTAATCATAACATAGAAAGTGTTCCTAGATTATATAATAAAGTTAGAAAAGGTGCTAATTACAAAAATTCTATAAAATTATTAAAAAAATTTAAAATAAAAAATCCAAATGTATTAACTAAATCTGGATTAATGATAGGATTAGGAGAAAAAAAAAGTGAAATAATAAATGTAATGAAAGATTTAAAAAAAAATAAAGTTAATATGATAACTATAGGTCAATATTTACAACCAAGTATATATCATACTCCTGTAAAAAAATATTTTAAAATAGAAGAATTTGAATACTATAAAAATAAAGCTATGGAAATAGGATTTGATAATGCATTTTGTGGGCCATTAGTAAGATCTTCTTACCATTCAGATTTACAAGCAAAAAAAATAATAAAAAAAATATAAAAGTACATAATATTTAAAAAATTTTTGAATAATTAAAAATAATAATTCTATAATTATTTTAATTATTCAAAATATTTTAAAAAATTATATTTCAAAAAAAAATATTTTAATTAATTTTTAAACATATTTAATTTTTTAATTTAAAATTTTTATATAATTCGTTCTAACAATATCATCATATTTGTACAACTTTATTTTTTTAGTGTTATTTTCATGTATATATAAATATATACATAAACAAACAATAGTTAAAACTATCAGATTTATTATAACTTCTTTTATAAACTTAAATAAAATTATACTTATTTTTAACAAAAAAAATATTTTTTTTAATAAGAAAATCATATTTTTTCCAAATTTAATTAAAGTACAAAAATATTAATATATATGTTTTTTAAATAATTAATAAAACAAAATTAACAATAATTTTATATAAAAATAAATTTTATATAAAACATATAATAATTTTTTAAAATAAATTTATATACTAAAATTATATAAAAAATTTTTTTAAAATAAAATGTTATTTTATTTTTTTTAATATTAATATTTAATTTTCAATATTACAAAAATTTTTATAAACTGGTCTAGATTTTTTGTTATCATCTATAGCAACATATATTAAATTAGCTTTAGATGTACAATATATTGATCCTATGGGGTTTTCAATAACTTTTTTAATCCAAATTTCAACTTTTATTTCCATAGAACTATTTCCTACAGTTATTAATTTAGCATAACAATTAACTACATCTCCTACAGAAATAGGTTTTAAAAATATTATGTTTTTAACCATTAAAGTAGTAACATTTCCTTTAGATATTTCTTTTGCTAATATTGCTCCTCCTAAATCTATTTGAGACATTATCCATCCGCCGAAAATGTCCCCACTTGCATTTGTATTTTTAGGCATAGCTAAAGTTTTTAATACTAGTTTTCCTGTTGGTTTATTTTTTTTTAATTTTTTCATAGTTTTTGCTTTAATGTTAATAAAATTCATTTAAAATTTTTAAAATTTAAAAAATTTTATTAAAAAAATGTTACTATTAATGTTAATAAATTATTTTATAATTTATAAAGTCTAATATAAAAATTCTAAGTTAAATACATTACTATTTTTTTTAAAATTTTTACAATTATAATTAAGAAGATTTTTTATAATTTTTATATATAAAATTATAAATTTAAAAAATAAAATTTATATAAATTAAAATCGTAACTTTAAATTGTTGTTTTTAATTAATATATAATATTTTATCTAAAACATTTTTGTGTAATTTAAAACTTTTTAATATTAGCAAATAATGAATAAAGTTTAAATAAATGCACAATTAATACACACAAAATAAAATTAGATATAATATTGTATGAAAATATAAACAAATTTTCTGGTAAAATTTTTAAAATAGAACTGCACATTAATAATATAAATTTTATGAATAACCATATAAATATAGGAGGAGTTAATTCTTTGTATCTAGATAAACATACTAAAAAACTTTTTTTAATAGAATAAAATACTCCTTTTTTTTCTATAACTAAAATTATTGGCGACATTGAAAAAAATATTAAAAAAGCTATTGCTGGAATTACAAATATTATTAAACCTACTTGTATTATTATATTAATAAAAAATATTAACAAAAATAAATTTGGAAAAATAGAAAAAAATAATTTATATAATTTTTTTAAACCTATTTTTTTTTTTAATATTTTAAAATGTGCTATCATTAAAATACTTTCTATTATAAAAGTAATACTTACAGTGTTAACGACATTTTTGAGAAATGAAAATTGTAAAAAAGCTTTTTGTTGAGAGAAATTCATTGAATTAAATGTATTTATTAAAGAATGCATTCCAATATCTTTACTTAAAACTGAAAAATATATTTTTTGTATAACAGGAATTACATAATAATCAGAAATTACTACTAAAAAAGAAAAAAAACAAGATATTAAAAAAATTTTTGTTAAATTTTTTTTAACAAAATTAAATGTTTCTTGATATGAATTAGTTTCTTTAATAAGCATTATTACCTCGATATAAAACATTTTGTCAAATTTAATTTTACAATATAAATTTATTAAATAATTAATATTTTATAATTTTATATAATTTATAATAATATTTTAGTAGAATATTTTAGTTTTTTAATCAAATTTGTAATTTTTTTTATCATAACTTTTTTATTATCCAAATTATTTTCTATTTGTTTTACTACTACAGATCCACATATAACTCCATTAATTTTGTTCATTAATATATTTTTTATTTGATTAGTTGAATAAATTCCAAATCCTTGCACTAAAGGTATAGAAGATATTTTTTTTATTTTTTTAACTATTAAATTTGTTTTGAAAAATTTTTTTTTACAAATTCCTGTCACTCCAGATCTAGAAAGTATATATATATAACTTTTGGACATTTTAATTATTTTATTTAACATAACATTATTTACATTAGGAGGGCATATAAAAATTTGAGAAATATTATTTTTTATTGAACATTCATAAAACATTTTAGATTCTTCAATTGGAACATCAACTATTAATATAGAATCTAATCCAATTTTAGAACATATTTCATAAAAATTGTTTATTCCTTTATTAAATATTAAATTTGCATATGTTAATATACCTATAGGAAAATTAGTATATTTATTTTTTAAATTTTTTAAAATATCAAAACATTTTAATAATGTAACATTTTTTTTTAATGCTCTTAAATTTGCATTTTGTATTATATATCCATCCGCTAAAGGATCAGAAAAAGGAATTCCAATTTCAATAGCATCAGCTCCATTTTCAATTATAGATATTATTATTTCTAGAGAAGTATCTAAATCTGGATCTCCTAATACTATAAATGGAATTAAGCATCCTTCTTTTTTTTTTCTTAAATTACTAAAAAGTTTTTTATATATAATATTCATAATATTGTATTTTTTTTTAAAAAACTATTTACAGATAAAATATCTTTGTCTCCTCTACCAGACAAATTTACTATAATAGTTTGTTTTTTTATAGGATTATTATTAATAATTTTTATAGCATGCGCTAATGCATGAGAAGATTCTAATGCTGGTATTATTCCTTCTTTTTTGCAAAGATTTTTAAAAGCTAAAACAGCTTCTTTATCATTAATAGTAACATATTTTACTCTATTTAAAAAATTTAACCATGAGTGCTCAGGGCCAATTGAAGGAAAATCTAATCCCGAAGAAATAGAATAAGAATCTTGAATTTGACCATCGTTATTTTGTATTATTTTAGACTTCATTCCAAAATATATTCCTGTTTTACCATATTTTAAAGATGCACTATGTTCATTATTATTATTTCCAAAGCCACCTGCTTCTACACCTATTAATTTTACACTTTTTTTATTTAAAAATTTTGAAAATATACCTATTGAATTAGATCCTCCTCCAACACAAGCTATAATTATATTTGGATATTTTTTTTCAATTTTAAAAATTTGTTTTTTAGTTTCTTTTCCTATTATACTTTGGAATTCTTTAACTATAGTTGGATATGGGTGAGGTCCTGCGGCTGTACCTAACATATAGTGTGAATTAAAATAGTTAGATGACCAATCTCTAATAGCTTCATTACAAGCACTTTTTAAACTTTTAGATCCTGAATTTACAGGAACTATTTCTGCGCCTAATAATTTCATTCTTAATACATTAGTATACTGTTTTTCAATGTCTTTAGATCCCATGTATATTTTACATTTTAAATTAAACAAAGCACACATCATTGCAGTAGAAACTCCATGCTGCCCAGCTCCAGTTTCAGCTATTATATTTGTTTTTTTCATTTTTTTCGCTAATAATATTTGTCCTATAACTTGATTTATTTTATGAGATCCTCCATGTAATAAATCTTCTCTTTTTAAATATAATTTTGTATTTGTTCCTTTAGTAATATTTTTACATAAAGTTAATGGGGTAGGTCTTCCAGCATAATTTTTTAATAATTTATTAAACTTTTTTTTAAATTTTTTCTCTTTAATATTTTTCACAAAACATTTTTCTAATTCTAATAATGATGGAATTAATATTTGAGGAACATACATTCCACCGAATTTTCCAAAATATGGATTTAAAATAGTCATTTTATTTTTTTTAATTTTTTATTAATGTAGTTTTTATTTTGTTAAATAATTTTTTTATTTTGTTATGATTTTTTATTCCATTTTTTTCTACTCCTGAATTAAAATCTAATCCATAAGGTTTAAATTTTAATGCATTATGAAAATTTTTTATGTTAATTCCTCCTGATAAAAATATGTTTTTTAAATTAATATTGTTTAATATAGACCAATTAAAAGAATTACCACTTCCAGGAACATAATTATCAAATATTATTTTATCAACATTATCAAATTTATAATTTGGAAGATCATTTTTTATGCAAACAGCTTTCCATATTTTTGTATTTTTATTTAGAATACTCTTTAAACTATTTATATATTTTTGATTTTCATTTCCATGCAACTGAACTGCATGTAAATTAAGTTTATTGGTAATATCTTTTATTTTATAGAAATCTTCGTTTTGAAAAACTCCTATATATTTTAAAAAATTATAATTAATTATATTTATAGCATTTTTTATACTTATATTTCTTTTAGAAGATTTAACGAAAATTAATCCTCCATATATAGCTCCATTTTTTTCAGAAATTTCAGCATCTTTTTTTTTTATTAGACCACATATTTTATTATTTCCAAAAATTATTTTTTTTATTTTTAAATTAATATTATTTTCAGACATAACAGATGATCCTATTAAAAATCCATTTACATATTTCTTTAATTCATTAACAATAATATTATTTTTTATGCCAGATTCACTAATTATTATTTTATTTTTAGGTATTAAAGGAGAAAGAATTTTTGTAGTATTAATATTTATAGAAAAATCATTTAGGTTTCTATTATTTATTCCTATTATTTCTGCATTTAAAAAAATAGCTCTATTTAATTCTTTTACATTATTTATTTCAGTTAATATTTTTAAATTCATAGATTTAGCTATTCTAGAAAATCTTTTATATTGATAATTATTTAGTATAGATAAAATTAATAGAATAGCATCTGCGCCATAATATCTAGATAAATATATTTGATAATCATCTATAAAAAAATCTTTACACAATATTGGTAAGTTTGTATTTTTTCTAACTTTTTTTAAATATTTTATGTTTCCATGAAAATATTTTTCTTCTGTTATTACTGATATTGCAGATGCATATTTGTTGTATGAATTTACTATTTTATGAATGTTGAAGTTTTTACAAATTTTTCCCAAGGATGGTGAAGTTTTTTTTATTTCAAATATAAAAGCAGGAAAATTATTTTTTAAAGAATTTTTAAAATTATTATTAGTTTTCTTTATTAAATGCATAAAATTATGTAAAGGTTTTTTTTTCTTAATTATTTTTAACCATTCTATTTTATTAAATAAAATACTTTCTAAAATTTTTTTTTTCATTTTTTATTACCGCAAGATATTTTTTTTATAAATTTATATATTTCACCTTTTTTTATTATTTCTAAAGCATAATGTGCATTGTCTTTTATATTTTCTTTTCCAAAAGTTCTTAAAATCATTGCTACATTAGCTGATATAGTTTCTTCATGCACATTTTTTCCAAAACCTTTTATTAATTTTTTTACATGTTTTTTATCTGAAAATTTAATTTTTTTATTATATTTTTTAAATCCAAAATCTTCTGGAAATAATTTATATTTTAAAATTTTTTTGTTTTTAAGTTCATTAATATATGTAGGACCATATAAAGTAACTTCATCATAGTTTTTGCTGTGTAATACTATTACTCTTTTATAATTTAAAATTTTACAAATTCTTATAATTATAGGCATTAATTTTATATCATAAACTCCTATTACAGATAAAGGAGGTCTTGAAGGATTTAATAATGGACCTAATATGTTAAAAATTGTTCTAGTTTTTAAATCTTTTCTTATATTTTTTATGTCATTAAAACATTTATAATATAATGGAGCTAATAAAAAACAAATATTAAATTTATCTAAATTTTTTCTAGAATGTTTTGCAGATATATTTATGTTTATTTTGTTTTCTTTTAAAAAATCAGCAGATCCAGATTTACTAGTAATATTATAATTACAATGTTTAGATATTTTAAATCCAGCTATAGAAGAAACTATAGCACTAATAGTAGAAATATTTATATCATTCTGATAATCTCCACCTGTTCCTGTAATATCTGAAAACAAATACTTTGGTCTATTAAATTTTTTTTTTATTTTTAAAAAACTTTTTATAGCTCCTAAAATTTCATATATAGTTTCTCCTTTAGATTTCATTAAAACTATAGCAGAAACAATTTCTGCATAATTAATATTTTTATAAATTATATTATTAAATAATTTATAACTTTCTATAATATCAAGATTTTTTAATCTATATAATTTTTTAAAAATTTTTTTCATATTTTCAACACATTATTAAAATATTATTTATAAAAAATATATTTAATATATAAAAATATAAAATGTTATTTTATTTTTTTTAAAAAAATATTAAATATATTTTTTAAATATTATATTATTATATAATAAAAAAAGTTTTAAATTAAATTTTTTAAATAGTATTATTTATATAATTTACTTTAATAACTTTATAATAAAAATTTTAAAAATGAACAAAATAATAATATTATTTATATTTTTAATAGTTTCTATTACTTGGAGTACTACATGGGTAGCTATGAAAATAGCTATAGAAACTATTCCTCCGTTTTTTGCTACTGGATTAAGATTCTTGTTATCTTTTCCAATATTATATATATTATCTTACTTTACTAATACTCCACTATTATTTCCTAAAAAAAATAGATTTTTTCAAATACTTATAATATTATTTTATTTTTCTATACCTTTCTCTTTAATTTTATATAGCAGTAATTATATTAATACTAGTGTATCTTCTATAATATTTTCCACTACACCTATATTTATATTATTTCTGTCTAAATTAATATTAAAAAATAAAATAAATTTTTATCAAATATTAGGATCATTAATTACTATATTATCAATATTTTTCTTAATATTATTAGAATATAAAAATTTATACTACAATAGTATAAAAGGTGTAATATTACTTTTGCTGGCTTTAATTAGTCATTCTTATATATATATAGAGTGTAAAAAAAGAGAATTTAATATTTCTGCTTTAACATTTAACGCAATACCATCATTTATTTCAGGTATATTAATAACATTAATATCTTTAATAATAGAAAAACCCAAATTTTACAATTTTTCAAAAAATTCAATTTTTGCAATATTATATTTATCAAATTTTTCTAGTATATTCGGAATATTATTATATTTTTATTTACAAAAAATTGTTAGTAAATTTTTTTCTTCTGCAGTATTTTTAATTTTTCCAATATTCTCTATTTTTATAGAATTATATTTTTATAATAGTAATATTTTTAATATTAAATTTTTTATATTTTATTTTTTCGCATTGTTTGGGATTTTAATCACTTTAATTTTTAGTATTGAGAAAACAAACAAAAAATAATTGTAATATTATAATAAGAATTATTTTTAATAAAATTAAAAAATAAATTTTTATGTTTAAAAAATGTTTTTATATAAAAATATAATTTTATAAAACATATTTTAAAAATAAATATTATTTTAAATTTTAATATAAAAGATAAAAAATATATTTACAAATATTTATTTATAAAATATTATTTTTTGTTAATTATAGAAATAATTTTTTTTATATAATTATCATTTCCAGTAATTAAAATAGAATTTTTACTAATATTGTTATTTAAATTTTTAAATAAATTATAAGTTAACCCCCCAGATTCTTTTATTTGTAATTCTCCTGAAAAAAAGTTTAATATATTATTTTTTTCAATTAATAAACAATTTAATCTTCCAGAAGAAACATATGCAAAATCTAATATTACAGATCCTGTGATTCTTATATAAACATTTTTAGAAATTAATTTATTAATAATATTTTTATAAAATTTTTTATTTTTGTTAAACTTTTTATAAATGTTAAAAGCAATAATTATATCATTATTTAAAAATTTATAATCGCATCTCATTCTGTAACCATTAATTTTAGACCCTTCTCCTTTTATAGAAGTAAACAATTCATTTTTTATAGGATCATATATTACTGACATAAAAATTTTTTTGTTTATGAAATTTGATATTAGTAAACAAAAATGAGGAAACTTGTTTTTAAAATTTAAAACACCATCTAAAGAATTTATAAACCAATATATTTTTTTTTTGTTAAAATTAAAATCAGAATTATCTTTAGTTATATAAATATGATTAGGATAATATTTTTTAATTTCATTTATTATTATGTTTTCTGATCTCTTAACAATTTGATTTACATATAAAAAATTTTCGTTAAATTTTTTATTAAAAAAAATATTAGAGTCATAAAATTTTATAATAAAACTACCAGCTTTCCTTATAGAAGAAATTGCTATATTTAACATAGGGTTCATAATTTTACTTCCTTATATTAAAATGAATATTTTTAAAATTTATACAATAATGTAAAAACATAATTTTATATTTAATAAAAACTATATACAACAAAACTAAAATATAAACATGTATAATACTAAATTATATATTATTTATAAAAATTATTTTAATATTTATAACATTAAAAATATTAATAATTTATATAAAATATTAAATATAAATTTAATAATATTATTATATTTTTATAATAAGTTTTATATTAAAATAAATTATAAAAAATAATTTTTAATAATAGAATTTTATGACAAAAATAATTAAATTAGTTAAAGGAACTCATGACTATTTAGGCAAAGATATATATTTATTAAATTATTTAATAAAAACATGTAAAAATGTATTAAAAAAATATTGTTATAATGAAATAATAACTCCTATTATTGAACAAACAAAATTATTTAAATTGTCCATAGGAAATAATACAGATATTATAGACAAAGAAATGTATTCTTTTTTAGACAAACATAAAAATGAAATAACATTAAGGCCTGAAGGTACATCTGGATGTATAAGATTAATAATAGAAAAAAATTTATTATATAATAATAAAATACAAAAATTATGGTATTTTGGGCCTATGTTTAGATACGAAAATACACAAAAAGGTAGATATAGACAATTTAACCAATTAGGAGTAGAAGTTATAGGAATAAAAAGCATTTATATAGAAGTAGAAATAATTTTAATAACAATAAAAATATGGAAATCTATAGGTATATTGAAAAATTTAAGATTAGAAATAAATTCAATTGGATCATTAAAAGATAGATTTAAATATAAAAAAAAATTAAACCATTATCTGAAAAATAAAAAAAAAATTATAAATAAATATTATAATAAAAATTACAAAAAAAATCCATTTAGATTGTTAGAGAGTAATAATTTATATATAAAAAAAATTTTAAAAAAAGCTCCATCATTATATGATTACTTAAATAAAAAATCATTATTAAAATTTAAAGAATTATGTAAAATATTAAATAAATTTAAAATTAAATTTCATATTAATAAAAATTTAATAAGAGGATTAAACTATTATAATGATACAGTATTTGAGTGGAAAAATAATAAAATAAACTCTCAAAGTACAATATGTGCTGGAGGACGTTATGATAATTTAATTTCCATGTTAGGAGGTAAAAATTCTTATTCATTTGGTTTTGCTATAGGAATAGAAAGATTAATGATATTAATAAAATCTTTAAAAGAAAAAAAAGTTAAAAAAAGATTAATAGACATAGAAATTATATTTTTAGAAAAAGAAGCTATTTTAAAATCTATTAATTTGTCTGAAAAAGTTAGAAAAATATTTCCAAAACTAAAAATTTTAGTTAATTTTTGTAACGAAAAATTAAAAAAAAAATTAAGTAAATCTAGTAAAAACAATGTAAAAGTAGTTTTAATAATAGGAAAAAATGAAATAAAAAATAAATTTTTTACATTCAAAAATTTAGAAAAAAATAAACAAAAAGAATATTCATATAAAAAACTCATAAAAAAAATTAGTAATACTTTTAAATATAAGAAGTAAAATTTTAATATAATTTTATATAATACATGAATTTAACATAGGTATAAAACATTGTTTAATATTAAAAATAAAATTACAAAAGATAAAAAAATTTCAAAAATATTAAAAAAAGAAAAAATTAGACAAGAAAATCAAGTTACTTTAATAGCATCAGAAAATTATGTAAGTAATGCTGTATTATCAGCGCAAGGGTCTATCTTTACTAATAAATATGCTGAAGGAAAAATAAAAAATAGATATTATGCAGGATGCAAATATGTTGATAAAATTGAAAAAATAGCAATAGAAAGAGCAAAAAGATTATTTTGTGTTAAATATGTAAATGTACAGCCACATTCTGGTACACAAGCGAATTTTGCTGCATATTCTTCAGTATTAAAATACGGTGATACAATTTTAGGAATGGATTTATCTCATGGTGGTCATTTAACTCATGGATCTGATGTAAATTTTTCTGGAAAATTATATAATTTTATACATTATAAAACTAATAAAAAAGGTGAAATAGATTATTCAAATATAAGAAAATTAGCTAAAAAACATAAACCTAAAATGATAGTTGGCGGTTTTTCTTCATATTCTGGTGATTGCAATTGGAAAAAAATGAGAAAAATTTCAAATGAAATAAATGCATTTTTATTAGTAGATATTTCTCATATAGCAGGATTAATAATAGCTGGATTATATAACAATCCAATTCCTTATGCTCATATAATAACTAGCACAACTCATAAAACTTTGTCTGGACCTAGAGGTGGTATAATATTATCAAATCATGATGATAAAAACTTATTTAAAAAAATAGATTCTTCTGTTTTTCCAGGATGTCAAGGAGGTCCTTTAGTTCATGTTATGTTGGCTAAAGCTATAGCATTTAAAGAAGCTTACGGGCAGAAGTTTAAAAATTATCAAATACAAGTTATAAAAAATGTAAAAGCTATGATAAAAATATTTAAAAAAGAAAATTTTAAAATTGTATCAAACGGTAGCAAAAATCATTTGTTTTTGTTAGACCTAAGAAAAAACAATGTAACTGGAAAAGAAATTGAAGAACGTTTGTACAGAGCAAATATAGTTGTAAATAAAAATAATATACCTGATGATGATAAAAAACCTTCTATAACTTCAGGTATAAGAATAGGAACTCCTGCTATAACTAGAAGAGGTTTTTTAGAAAGAGAATCACAAAAAATAGCAAAATGGATAATACAAATTATAAAAGAAAAAGATAATTTAAACACTATATTAAACATTAAAAATAAAGTATATAAAATGTGTAAACTTTTTCCTATTTATAAAAATAAATAACAATTAAGATTGTGTTGTCTTGTCTTAGATAACACAATCAAAATAATGAAATTAAATTAATAAAATTAAATTATTTTAAATATATAAAATTTAAAAAAAATATTGTTTATTTAAAATTTATAAATCATAAAAATTTATCCATATAGGATTATTTCCCACAAAAAATTTTTTAACAATTTTTTTTAAAGATCCATTCAAATTATTAATTTTATATATAGACATACTATTTGATTTTTCTCCTACAACTGCTAAAAAATTTCCTGAAGAATCTATCCTAAAAGATCTAGGTTGATTTTCTGTATAATAGTGTTTTAAAAATTTTAAAATAAATTTTTTTTTATCAATTTTAAATGAAGAAATAATATTTTTTATTCTATCTGAAGCATATAAATATTTACCACATGAAGTTATTTGTATTTCAGAAGCCCAAAACTTTTTT
Source organism: Buchnera aphidicola (Ceratoglyphina bambusae) (assembly GCF_039363085.1). GTDB lineage: Bacteria > Pseudomonadota > Gammaproteobacteria > Enterobacterales > Enterobacteriaceae > Buchnera_G > Buchnera_G aphidicola_E. The sequence goes on from NZ_CP134982.1 coordinate 219,786, forward strand.
TGTTTTTTAGGAACTAAACTTATTTTTTGTATAATTTCAAATTTATTAAATTTTTTAGAAGAAATTTTAATTGTACAAATTGTACTATTTAATTCATTTATTATATAAAAATATTTTTTGTTTGGATGTAATGATAAATGTCTAGGCCCAGAATTTTTTTCTAATTTTAAATAAGAAATTATTATTTTTTTTTTTTTTTTTAAATCTGACAAATTTATAAAATATATTTTATCTTCTTTTAAAGCAGTAAATAATAGAAAATTATTATCTAATGTAATAGTAGAAAAATGACATCCTTTTATATTAAAAAAAGTAGTATATTTTTTAATAGGTATACCATTTTCATCTATTTTATACACTTCTAAACAATTTCCATGATATGAACTACTAAATAAAAATTTATTTTTCAAGTCTAAACAAATGTGATTAGATGGAAAATCTAACTTAACTTCATTAATTTTTTTTAAACAACCATTTTCTAATATTTTAGATATTAAAATTTTACATCTAGGCCTTAATCCTGCATATAAAATTTTTTTTTTAAAAAATATTTGTAATGGTTGTACATTATCACATGTATTAAATTTTTGTAAAACTTTTATTATAAAATTATTGTTAATTTTTAATACTTTTATAATTTTTTCATTTGGTATAGATATATAAATTATTTTATTAAACATTTTTTTCATAAAATTAATTTTTTTTAAAAAAAAATAAATTTAAATGTATTAATTATATAACAATATATTATTTTTTAAAATAAATAAAATATGTAATCAAATATATTATATAAACATTAATAAAATTTAATAAAATATTTTGTATATTTAATTAAAATTAATTTTTTATATAATATTTAATAATAAAATTTTAAAATTTTTATAAAAAATATTTTTAAAAATGTATAATATGTAATTGTTACATTTATTAAATTAATATACAATAATTTTATTTAATATATAAACAAAAATAAAAGTTTATATATAAAAAAAATATGAGAATAAAAATTATAAATTTTAATGTGAATTATATAAACACTTACAAAATATTGTTTAAAAATGTATAAAAGTTAAAAAAAAAAATGATATTATTAAAATTTTAAAATATAAATTTTTTATGGTAAAAATAATATGAAAATAAGAGTTGGAATAAATGGTTTTGGAAGAATAGGAAGGTTAGTTTTTAGACTTTCACAAATTTATCCAAATATAGAAGTTGTTGCAATAAATGATTTGTTAGATGTAAAATATATAAAATATTTATTAAAATATGATTCTACACATGGAAAATTTAATAAAAAAATATGTGTAAAAAAAAATTTGTTAATAATAGATAAAAAAAAAATACATATATCTTCAGAAAAAAATCCAGAAAATATACCATGGGGAAAATTGTTAGTAGATGTAGTAATAGAATCAACAGGAATTTTCATAAGCAAAGAAAATGCAGAAAAACATATATTATCTGGAGCAAAAAAAGTAGTTATTACAGCTCCTACAAAAGATGATATTCCAATGTTTGTTAAAGGAGTTAATTTTAATAAATATAACGGAGAAAAAATAGTTTCTAATGCATCATGTACAACAAATTGTTTGGCGCCTATAGCTAAGGTTTTAAACGACGAACTAAATATAATAGAAGGTTTAATGACTACTGTTCATGCAACAACAGCAACACAAAAAACTGTAGATGGAATTTCTAAAAAAGATTGGAGAGGAGGAAGAAGTGCAATTCAAAATATAATACCATCTTCTACAGGTGCTGCTATAGCAGTAGGAAAAGTAATACCTTCACTTTCAGGAAAATTAACAGGAATAGCTTTTAGAGTACCTACGGCTAATGTTTCTGTAGTAGATCTAACTGTAAGATATAAAAAATCTGCTACATATAAAGACATTTGTAACATAATTAAAAATGCTTCTGAAAACAAAATGAAAGACATAATTACTTATGTAAAAGATGATGTAGTTTCTACAGATTTCATTGGAAGTAAATTTACATCTATTTTTGATGAAAAAGCTGGTCTTTCATTAAATAAAAATTTTTCTAAAATAGTATCATGGTACGATAATGAATTAGGATATTCAAGTAAAGTATTAGATTTAGTCAATATGATATCTAAACAAATATAGTATAATTTTAAATTTATATATTTTATACAATAAAATTAAGTAGTATTATTCCAAGTAATATGGATATAATACTACATTATTAGAAATAGTAAATTTAAAAATTTTAATATTATATTGTTATTAAATATTTTTACTACATTTTTTTATTTCTAATAACAATTGTTTTATCCATAAATTTATTCTAAATTCACTTTTTTCAGGTTGTCTATCTTCATCTATTATTAAACCAATAAAATTATTTTTATCATACAAAGCTTTAGAAGAATCAAATTTATAATCTTTAGATGGCCATTTTCCAATAAATATAGCATTATTTTTTTTTAAAATTTTATATATTTTATACATAGCATCACAAAAATATTCTGAATAATCTTCTTGATCACCACATCCAAATAATGCTACAATCTTTTTTTTAAAACTTATTTTTTTTAAAATTGGAATAAAATCATCCCAATCACATTGTAAATCTCCATAATACCATGTAGGAATACCTAAAATTAATATTTTATATTTTTCTATAATTTTTCTAGATACAGTAGATATGTCATATAAACTAACTTTTTTTTTATTCATTTTTTTAAATATTTTTTTAGCAACTTTTTCTGTGTTGCCAGTATCACTTCCAAAGAATATTCCAATTTTTTCCATAACTATTACCTGAATATGTAAAAATATAAAAAATATTTTAATTAAATTAATAAAATATTTTATAATATTAATAAATTTAAACAATGTTTAAAAAATTAAAAACATAGTATTATTTTAAATATATAATATAAATAATAAACTTTTAACAATTATTTATAAATTTTTATTCAAAATAATTTCATGTTTATTAAATTAAATAATAAAAATATAAATACATAAAATGAATAATATAAAATTAGAAAAAATAATAAATAAAAAACTAAATTCAAATAAATATAAAGACAATATATTTAATGGATTGCAAATAGAAGGTAAAAAAGAAATAAATAAAATAATTACAGGAGTAAGTATATGTGAAGATTTAATAAAAATAGCAATATTAAAAAAAGCAGATGCAATTATAGTACATCATGGAATGTTTTGGAATAAAGAAAACAAAGTAATAAATGGTATAAAAAGAAAAAGACTAAAATTAATATTATCTAATAATATAAATTTATATTGTTGGCATTTGCCTTTAGATTGCGATGAAAAAATAGGAAACAATGTACAAATAGCTAAAAAATTAGATATAAAAATAATGGGCAAGATAAATTACTTATTGTTATGGGGTATTTTTAAAAACAGTATATCTTATGAAAATCTTAGTAATACAATAAAAAAATTATATTTCAGAAAACCATTCTTCTATAAAAATAATAATATTAATCATAAAATAAAAAAAATATCTTGGTGTAGTGGAAAAGGACAGAATTTAATTCTAGACGCAGCAAATTTTGGAATAGATGCATTTTTAACAGGAGAAGTATCAGAAGAAACAGTTCATTATGCTAATGAAAATAACATATATTTCTTTTCAGCGGGCCATCATGCGACAGAAATTGATGGAATAAAAAAATTAGGTGAATGGTTAAATAAAAAATATTATATAGATGTAAATTTTGTAAATATTAATAATCCAATTTAAATAATTTGTAAAAAACAAGATCAAAAATATGAAAAATAAAAAAAAATTTAATAAATATTTAAATGCATATAATCAAAATTATATAGAGAATCTTTTTATAAGATTTTTAAAAAATAAAAATAATGTTAATAAAGATTGGAGAGTTTTTTTTTCAAATATAAAAGAAAAAGAAAATATTAAAAAAAATAAAAATTATAACAACATAAAAGAAAAATATGAAATAAAAATATTGAAAAATTATTTCAGAAAAAACGGTCATATAATATCAAAAATTAATCCTATTAAAAAAAACAAAAATTATAATAATAAAAACTTGAAATTTTATTTATATAAAAAAAAATATTATAAAATAAAGAAAAAAATAAAAGAAAATAATATAACAGTAGAAAAAAATGAAATAAATTATATAAATAATTATAAAAAATTTAAAAAAATATATACTGAGAAAATAGGAATAGAATACATACATATAAGCAATAAAAAAGAAAAACTTTGGATACAAAATTATTTAGAAAAAAAAAACAATAATAAATTATGTAGAAAATATAAAATAAAGTTATTAAAAAATTTAATTATATCTAGTTATTTTGAAAAATATTTAAATATTAAATTCCCTGGAGCAAAAAGATTTTCTCTAGAAGGATCAGACATATTGATACCAGTATTAAAAGAAATAATAAGATATTCTAAAAAAAATAAATTAAAAAAAATAATTTTAGGAATGGCGCATAGAGGTAGATTAAATGTTTTAAGAAATATTTTTAAAAAAAAAATGTCAGAAATATTTAATGAATTTAATGATATTAACATAAATAAAAAAAAAATAGATGATGTAAAATATCATATGGGATTCAATAGAAAAATTATAAAAGAAAATAAAAGTATAAACATAGAAATTAAATATAATCCATCTCATTTAGAATCAATATGTCCTGTAGTTTTAGGATCTACAAGATATTATTTAGACAAGTTTAAAAAAAAAAATAAAATTTTGTCAGTTTTAGTTCATGGAGATGCTTCTTTAAGCGGTCAAGGTATTATACAAGAAACATTAAATATGTCAAAAACAAAAGGATTTACAGTAAATGGTACAATTCATATTGTAATAAATAATCAAATTGGATTTACTTCAAATTATAAAGAATTAAGATCTAATAAATATTGTACAGATATAGCTAAAATGATAGAATCTCCAGTTTTTCATGTAAATGCAGATTTTCCAGAAGAATCAATTTTTATAATAAATTTAGCTCTAAAATTTTTAAAAAAATTTAAAAAAGATGTATTCATAGATATAATATCTTATAGAAGACATGGGCATCATGAATCAGATGATCCTACAATTACTCAGCCTAAAATGTATAAATTTATAAAAAATCATGATCCTGTGTATAAAATATATGGAAAAAAATTAATTAATGAAAATATAATTTATAAAAATAAAATAAAAAAAATAAAAAAAGAATACACAAATTTTTTAAAAAATGAAGAACTAAATTATACGAAAAATAAAAATAATTTTTATTTAAATAATTATGATAAAAGAAAAATTAAAAAAAAAAATAAAAACAAAATAAAAATTATTAGTTTTGAAGAATTTAAAAATTTAGCTTTAAAAATAAATACAATACCTAAATATATTAAAATACACCCAATAGTAAAAAAAATATATTATAATAGAATTAAAATGTCAAAAGGAGAAAAAAAACTTGATTGGTCTGCAGCGGAAGCATTATCAATAGCAAATTTATTGCATTCTGGAATTTCATGTAGAATATCGGGTCAAGATGTATCTAGAGGAACATTTTCTCAAAGACATGCTATTATATATGATCAAAATAATGAAAGTAGTTATATACCATTATGTAATGTAAATAAAAATTCTAAATTTTATATATGGAATTCTACATTATCTGAATCATCAATATTAGCTTTTGAATATGGATATTCAACTTCTTCAAAAAAAATGATTAATATATGGGAAGCTCAATTTGGAGATTTCTCAAACTCATCACAAGTTATAATAGATCAATTTATAAGTTCTGGAAAAAAAAAATGGAATAAAAAATCTAATTTAATAATTTTATTACCTCATGGTTATGAAGGACAAGGCCCAGAGCATTCTTCAGCAAGATTAGAAAGATTTCTACAATTATCTTCAGAAAATAACATGAAAATTGTTGTTCCAAGTACTTCTAGTCAAATATATCATATAATAAATAATCAAATATACACAAAAAATATTTCCCCTTTAATAATAATGTCACCAAAATCTATGTTAAGAAATTCTAAATCTTTTACTAGTTTAAAAGATATATATTTTGGAAAGTTTAAAAAAATAATATACAAAAAGAATAATATTAATAAAAAAATAAAAAAAATAATTATTTGTTCTGGAAAAATATATTATGATTTATATAAAGAAATTAAAGCAAAAAATATAAATAATGTACTAATAATAAGAATAGAAATATTATATCCATTTCCTAAAAAAGATTTATATAAAGTAATAAGATTATATAAAAATATTAATAAATATATTTGGTGTCAAGAAGAACCAAAAAATCAAGGAGCTTGGAATTTTATAAAAAATTATATCATAAAAATAATCCCTAAAAATAAAAAAATAAAATGTATAAGTAGACCATCATCATCATCTACAGCAACAAGTTTTATGAAAACACATATAAAACAACAAAAAAAAATAATAATAAATTCTTTATATTAAAAGGATAAAATATATAAAATGAATCATAATATAATAAACATATTTGCTCCAGAGTTTCCTGAATCAGTTACTAATTCTACTATAATAAGATGGAATAAAAAAATAGGTGATGAAATAAAATATAATGAAATAATATTAGAAATAGAAACAGATAAAATAATAATGTCAGTATATTCTCCCGTAAATGGTATTTTAAATAATATATATAAAATTAAGGGAGAAAAGATTTTATCTAAAGAAATTTTAGGAAATATAAAAAAAAAAATAAAAAATGAAAATATTAAAAATAAAGATATAAAAACAACTAAAAATTATGAAATAAAAAGATCTCCTTCAGTAAGACGTTTAATAAAAACAAAAAATTTAACAACAGAAGAAATTAATGAAATAAATGAAAAAGATAGAATTACTAAATATGAAGTTTTAAAATTTTTAAATAAAAAAAAAAAAAATGAGAAAAAAAAAAATAAAAAAAAAGATAACATAAAAAAAACAAAAACAAATAAAAAAAAATATTATTTAGCACCAATGAGTGCTTTGAGAAAAAGTATATCAAAAAGATTACAAGAAGCAAAAAATAATTCAGTAATGTTAACTACTTTTAATGAAGTAAATATGGAAGAAATAATAAAAATTAGAAAAAAATATAGCATAGAATTTGAAAATAAACATAAAATTAAATTAGGATTTATGTCATTTTTTATAAAATCAGTTATAGAGTCTTTAAAAGAATTTCCTGAAGTTAACACTTCTATACATAAAGAAAATATAAAGTATTATAATTGTTATAATATAAATATAGCTATATCTACTGATAGAGGATTAGTTGCTCCATTAATAAAAAACGCAGATTTAATGAGTATGCAAAAAATAGAAAAAAAAATAATAGAACTAAAAAAAAAATCAGAAAATGGAAATTTAAAAATTAAAGAAATGAAATCAGGAAGTTTTACAATATCTAATGGTGGAGTATTTGGATCATTATTATCTACTCCAATAATAAATCCTCCTCAGACAGCTATATTAGGAATTAATTCTATACAAAACAGGCCTGTGGCAATAAATAATAAAATAAAAATTAAACCAATGATGTATTTATCATTATCATATGATCACAGATTAATAGATGGAAAAAGCTCTATAAGTTTTTTAAAACATATAAAAAATATGTTAGAAGACTTTTCTAGAGTTATGTTAAATGTTTAACAATAAATTTGTAAAACTATAGATGTATAAAAGTATTAATCTATAGTTTTAAATATTAAATGTATAAAATAATATTTTATATGTAAAAAATATTATTTTATATATATAAAATATGTTATATCTTAACATTGTTTTTTATAAATAATAGTAGTATATTTATTTATATAATTTTTTAATAAAAAAAAATAATAAATTATAAAAATAAAAATGAAAATTTATAATAATTATCATATTAAAAAAATAAGATAAATTATATGAAAAAAATAGAATTAATTTTAATAAGACATGGTCAAAGTGTGTGGAATAAATTAAATAAATTTACAGGATGGGAAGATGTAAATCTTTCAAAAAAAGGCAAAAAAGAAGCAAAAAAAGCAGCTAAATTGTTATTAAATAAAAATTTTACATTTGATTTAGTTTTTACATCTTTATTAAAAAGAGCTATATATACTACTTGGATAATATTAAAAAAATTAAATAGATTATGGATACCAGTATATAAATCTTGGAGGCTTAACGAAAGACATTATGGATTACTACAAGGATTAAATAAACAAGATACAATTTTAAAATATGGTAAAGATAGAGTCCAAGAATGGAGACGTAGTTATAAAATAGCTCCACCAAAAATTAACATTAAAGATAAGAGTTTTCCAGGAAATGATCCTAAATATTTTCATGTTGAAAAAAATTTATTACCTACTTCAGAAAGTTTAAAATGTACTATAAATAGAGTTTTACCATACTGGAATAAATTTATTTTACCTGAATTAAAAAAAAGAAAAAAAATTATTATTGTTGCTCATGGAAACTCTTTAAGAGCTTTAATAAAATATTTGCATCATATAGATGAAAAAGATATTCTAAAATTAGATATACCAACTGGCAGGCCAATAATATATGAATTTGATAAAAATATACAACCAGTAAAATTTTTTTATTTATAATATAACTTTTTAAAAAAAAGTAATTTGTATAAAGGTAAAATAAAATGATAAAAAAAATAGGAGTATTAACAAGTGGAGGGGATGCTCCAGGTATGAATGCTGCTATTAGAGGAGTTGTTAGAACTAGTTTAAGTTATGGAATAGAAGTGTTTGGAATAAATGATGGATTTTTAGGATTATATAAAAATAAAATTTTTAAATTGAATAGATTTAGTGTTTCAGATATAATTAATAAAGGTGGAACTTTTTTAGGATCGGCTAGATTTCCAAAATTTAAAAAAAAAAAAAATAGAGAAGTTTCTATAAAAAATTTAAAAAAAAAAAAAATAGATGCATTAATCGTTATAGGCGGTGATGGGTCTTATATTGGAGCACAGAAACTAAATGATATGGGTTTATCTTGTATTAGTATTCCTAGTACTATAGACAATGATGTTGTTGGTACAGATTATGCTATAGGATATTATACTGCACTAGAAACAATAGTAAAATCTATTGACAAATTAAGAGATACATCTTCATCACATAAAAGAATTTCTATAGTAGAAATAATGGGTAGAAATTGTGGAGATTTAACATTATTATCTTCTATAGCTGGTGGATGTGAGTTTTTAGCAATACCTGAAATAAAAAATTCAAAAGAAGAATTATTAAAAACAATAATTTATGGAATAAAAAAAGGTAAAAAACATTCAATAATAGCTATTACAGAAAATTTATATGATGTAAAAAATTTAGCTAAATATATAGAAAAAAAAACTAACAGAGAAACTAGAGCTACTATTTTAGGTCATATACAAAGGGGTGGATCACCTGTAGTATATGATAGAATTTTAGCTTCAAGAATGGGTGCATTTGCAGTAGAAACATTAAAAAATGGGTTCTCTGGTAGATGTATTGGAATAAAAAATGAAAATATAGTTCATAATAATATAAAAAAAACTTTAAAAAAAGTTACAAAAAAAATAAAATTTGATTGGTTAAATTTAGCAAAAAAGTTATTTTAAATAGCATCAGATTTTTTTATTATAGGGAAAAATGTTTCTACTAGCAAAGAGCACCCACCAACTAAAATTCCATCTATATATTTTTTTGATAAAAAATCTTGTACATTTTTTTCAGAAACAGATCCCCCATATTGTATTATAAGATTATTTTTTTTAAAAAAAATATCTTCTTTAGAAATATAATTTTTTATAAAAAAATGAATATCATTTACATAATCAGGATCAGCAGAAAAACCAGAACCTATCGCCCATATAGGCTCATAAGCTATGATAGAATTTCTGAAAGAATATTTTCCACAATATTTTAAAATAACATCAATTTGTTTCTTAATATTTTTTTTAGCTTCTTCAATTTTTTTTCTTTTGCTCTCTCCTACACACAATATTGGAATAAAATTATTTTTTTTAACTAAATAAAATTTTTTAGACACTATTTCATTATTTTCATTATGATGAATTCTTCTTTCAGAATGGCCAACAATTATATATTTTACATTAAAATCTTTCAACATTTCTACAGAAGTTTCTCCTGTAAAAGGTCCTGATAAATTAATATCTATATTTTGCGCGGTTAAACTAATTCTACTATTATTAATATTTTTTAATACATTATATGATTTATTTAAGTAAATAGTAGGAGGTGATATAGAAATATCATTTTTAATATTAAACCTTTCACACAAATTATTTAATTTTACAAAAAAATTTTTAATATTTTCTTTTCTGCCATTTAATTTCCAATTTCCTATTATTAACATATTTTCTCCAAATAATTTGTTAAAACTAAGTTACTGTAACTTTTATCAGTAACTTAGAACATCTTTTATATAAAATATTTAAAAAATATTAAAAATTCAAATAATAAAAATATTTAAAATTTAACTGATTTAAAAGCTTATTTAATAGTATTTGAATCATTATCTTTTTTACTTTTTTTTTTATTTTTTTTTAATAAAAATTTATTTTTTAATTTATTTATATAGTTTTCTGAAAAAGAAACATTAATTAATCTATTTTTTTTATCAAAACTATTTAATTTTATTTCAACTTTATCATTAATATTAATTAATGATAAAACTTTTTTATCTATTTTATCAAATAATTTATTTAATTTTAATATAGATTCTACACCTTCGTCAATATTTATATATAAATTCATATCATCTATTTTCTTTATTATACCATTTACTATTGAATATTTTTTATTTATTCTAATATATTTTTTATATGGATCTTCTTCTAATTGCTTTATACCTAATGATATTCTTTCTCTTTCTACATCAACCTGTAAAACAACAGTATTTATTGTATCATTTTTCTTATATTTTTCAACTGAATCCTCTCCAGAATTAATCCAAGATACATCAGACAAATGAACTAATCCGTCTACACCTCCTTTTAAACCTATAAAAATTCCAAAATCAGTTATTGATTTTATTATTCCTTTTACGCAATCACCCTTTTTATATTTCTCAGAAAAAATTTTCCAAGGATTTTCTGTGCATTGTTTTAACCCTAAAGATATTCTTCGTCTATCCTCATCTATATCTAATATCATTACTTCTATACTTTTGTTTATATCTATAATTTTAGATGGATGTATATTTTTATTAGTCCAATCCATTTCTGAAATATGAACTAAACCTTCAATGCCTTCTTTTATTTCTACAAAACATCCATAATCAGTTAAATTGGTAACTTTTCCGAATATTTTACTTCCTACAGGATATTTTTTAGAAACATTAGTCCAAGGATCCTTACTTAACTGTTTTAAACCTAATGAAACTCTAGTATTTTTTTTATCAAATTTTAATACTCTTATTTTAATTTTTTCCCCTAATTTTACTATTTCATTAGGATGTTTTACTCTTTTCCAAGCCATGTCAGTTATATGTAACAATCCATCTATTCCTCCTAAATCTATAAAAGCGCCATAATCAGTTAAATTTTTTACAGTTCCATATATATCTATACCTTCTTCTAAAATTTTTAATAATTTATTTCTTTCTTCTAGATTTTCAAATTCTATAACAGCTTTTCTAGATACTACAACATTATTTCTTTTTTTATCTAATTTTATGACTTTAAATTCAAGTTTTTTACCTTCTAAATGTGAAGTTTCTTTTACAGGTCTTATATCAACTAAAGATCCAGGTAAAAAAGCTCTAATTTCTTTTAGTTCTACAGTGAACCCTCCTTTTACTTTTCCGTTTATAACACCATTTACTGTAGTAGAATCTTTATGAGCTTTTTCTAAGTTTTTCCAAGATTCCTTTCTTTTAGCTTTTTCTCTAGACAATAAAGTTTCTCCAAAACCATCTTCTACAGTATCCAATACTACTTGAACTGTATCTCCTATTTTAATTTCTAAATTCCCATCTGAATTTTTAAACTGATCTATAGAAATTTTAGATTCAGATTTTAATCCAGAATCTATCATAACTATATCTCCTTCTATATTCATTACCGTTCCATTTATAATAGACCCTGGCTTAGTTTTAACATTTTCTAAAGACTTTTTAAATAATTCATTAAATGATTCATTCATATTTATAAATTTTAAATTTTTTTTAACATAAATTTTACTTCCTTAAAAATTTAGTTATATTATTTATTCTAATTATTATCCTTATTTATTAGATGAAATTTTTAAAAATATTATTATAAAAATAAAAATATTTTATGTTAATTTTTAAAGAAATGTATATTATTTATTTGTTATATAATTAATTAAATATAAAATTATAATTTATTAAAATAATTTAATAACTATAAACATCTTTAAACACTAATAAAATTAACACTAAAACTATAGTCTTGCAACTTCATAACACTATGTTATCAATAATAAATATATTAAATAATTTATATTTTTATCTAAAAAATTAAAATTATTAAACTGAAAATTATATTAAATAAAAATATAAATATATAAAAATATATATTTTGTTATATAATATATGTATAAATGATTAAATTATAATATTAATTTTTAAAAGAAATAAAATATTAAAAGAATATCTATTCTGTTTTAAAAGAAATTACTGAAAAAAATTTTTTAAAATATTTTGGAAAAGTTTTTTTAACACATTCTGGATTTAAAATAGTAATTTTAACACCAGATAATGCAACTAAAGAAAAACACATTGCTATTCTATGATCGTCATATGTATTTATAATAGAAGAAATAAATTTTTTAGGCGGAATTATTTTAATAAAATCTATACCTTCTTCAACTATTGCTCCAACTTTTTTTAATTCTGTAGACATAGCACTTAATCTATCAGATTCTTTAACCCTCCAATTATAAATATTTTTAATAACAGTCTGACCATTAGAAAATAATCCCAAAATAGCAACTGTCATAGCAACATCAGGCATATTATTCATATCTAAATTTATACATTTTAATGTTTTTCTTTTAACACTTATAGTATTATTTTTTGTTCTAACTATAGCCCCCATTTTTTTCAAAATTTTTAAAAATTTTATATCTCCTTGTATACTATTTTCTCCAATTCCACGAACTTTTATTTCACCTCCTTTTATAGCAGCAGCAGCAAAAAAATAAGAAGCAGAAGAAGCATCCCCTTCTATCAAAAATTTTTTAGGTGAAATATAATTTTGATTTCCAGAAATATTAAAATAAGAATAATTATTATTAATAATTTTAATACCAAATTTTCTTATAATTCTAATAGTAAGATCAACATATGGTTTAGAAACTAAATCATTTTTTATAAATATTTCTGTATTATTTTTAGCTAAAGGGCATGCTATTAACAAAGAAGTTAAAAATTGACTAGAAATTTTTCCATCTATAAATATTTTCCCTCCAGAAAAACCACCTTTTATAATTATTGGAGGATAACCATTAATATTTTTATAATATATATCAGCACCTCCTTCTATTAATGAATTTACTAAATGTTTTATTGGTCTACAATTCATTCTGGCATTACCATTTAATTCTACATTATTTTTATATAAAGAAAAAATAGCAGTTAATGGTCTTATTGCAGTTCCAGCATTTCCTAAAAATAAAGCTGTTTTTTTGTTTTTAAAAAAATTTTTAGATCCTAATATTTTTAAAGTTTTTTTTTTCTTATTAATGTTTAAAGGAATACCAATTTTTTTAAATGCTTCTAACATATATTTAGTGTCTTCACTAAATAAAAAATTTTTTAAAACAGTCTTTCCCTCAGATAAAGAAGATAACAATAATACTCTATTAGATATACTTTTAGATCCAGGTAAATTAATTTCTCCATTTATTTTAGATACTGGAAATATAACAATTTTTTTTTTTTTCATAATTTTCCTATATAAAAAAGTTTAATTATTTAAAAAAATAAAATATGTTTGAAAAATATTCATTAACCATATTTTTTTTCAAATTTTAGCATGAATTTAATTAATTTTTGTATTCCCTTAAGAGGCATAGCATTATATATAGATGCTCTCATTCCTCCTATTATATTGTGACCTTTTAAGTTTAATAATCCTTCTTTTTTAGATTCCTCTAAAAATTTTTTGTTTAAAGATTTATTTATTAAATTAAAAGTTATATTCATTTGAGATCTATTCGTTATTTTTATATTGTTTTTATATAAATTAGATTTATCAATAGCTCTGTATAATAATTTAGATTTTTTAATATTTTTTTCTTCTATGCATTTTACACCGCCATTTTTTAAAATCCATTTGAAAACTAAATTAGATATATACCATGTAAACGTATTAGGAGTGTTAAACATAGATTTATTTTTATAATTTATAGTATAATTTAAAATTGATGGAGTATATTTGTTGGCTTTATAAAATAAGTTTTTTTTTATTATTAATATAGTTATACCAGGAGGTCCTATATTTTTTTGTGATCCAGCATAAATTAAATCATAATTTTTTATTTTAATAAATCTAGATAATATGGTAGAAGAAAAATCACCTACTACAACTTTTTTTTTAAATTTAGGCTCTTCATATATAGAAATTCCCTCTATAGTTTCATTAGGACAATAATGTAAATATGATGAAGTTTTTTTTACTTTCCAATTTTTCATAGGTAATATATATTTTTTATTATTTTTAATTTTTTTAACATTTATTATGTTAGTTTTACAATATTTTTTAGATTCAATAGCAGCACTTAAAGACCAATATCCAGAGTTTATGTAATCAACTTCTTCACCGAAATTTTTGGATAAATTCATTGGAACAGCAGAAAATTGACCTCTTGCTCCACCGTGTAAAAATAAAATTTTATAATTTCTAGGAATTAGTAATAATTTTCTCAAATTTTTCTCTGAACTTTCAGCTATTTTAATAAAATCAACACTTCTATGACTAATTTCTAACATTGACATCCCTATATTACTCCAATTTAAAAATTCTTTTTTTACTTTTTTCATAACTGATTTTGGTAACATAGATGGACCGGCGCTAAAATTATAAATTTCATGCATAAATTTTTATTATATAAAACTTATATAAACAAATTATTATTATATAAATTCTAATCCTTTCATATAACGATTTTTTAATATTTTTGGTACTTTAACTTTTCCATCAATACATTGATAATTTTCTAAAATTGCAGCCATAGTTCTTCCTACAGCTAACCCTGATCCATTTAAAGTATGAACATATCTTTTATTTTTATTCTTATCTAAAAATTTTATATTAATTCTTCTAGATTGAAAATCACTCATATTAGAACATGAAGAAATTTCTATATAATTGTTTTTAGATGGAAACCAAACTTCTAAATCATATGATTTCGTAGAAGAAAAACCAATGTCTCCAGAACATATAGACATTTTTCTATATGGAAGATTTAATAATTTTAAAATTTTTTCTGCATGGTTTGTTATGTTTTCTAATGAAACGTCTGAATTTTCAGGATGTACAATTTGAACTATTTCCACTTTATCAAATTGTTTAGTTCTAATAAGACCCTTGTTACTAATACCATAAGAAGAAGATTCATTTCTAAAACATGGAGTGTTAGATGTAAATAATAAAGGCAATTTATTTTCTTTTATTAAACTATTTTTAAACAAATTAGTTAATGGAACTTCTGATGTAGGTATTAAAAAATATTTTTTTTTTTTATTTTTTTTATCTTCATAATTATAATGTCTAACATATAATAAATCTTTATAAAATTTAGGCAATTGCCCAGTACCATATAAACATTCTTCATATATCAAGTAAGGCACATAAGTTTCAACATATCCATGTTTTTCTATGTGTATATCTAACATAAATTGACCTAATGCTCTATATAATAAGGACAATTTATCTTTTAAAACAAAAAATTTAGAACCTGAAATTTTAGAAGCATTCAAAAAATCTAAATTATTCATTCTTTTGCCTAATTGAACATGATCTTTTAAATTAAAGTCATATTTTTTAATTTCCCCCCATTTATAAATTTCTAAATTTTCCTTACAATTCCTTCCATATGGTGTTTTATCATGAGGTATATTTGGCAATGTCATATAATAATTAAAAATTTTTTTTTCTATACATAATAATTCTATTTTTTTTTTTTGTAAAATTTTGTTATATTCTATAACTCTACTTCTTAGATTTTTATAATCTTTATTAGCAGTTCTAAGTTTGCCTATTAACTTTGAAATTTTATTTCTATAATGTTCTAACTTTTCTTTTTCTAATTTTATTTTATTTCTTTTTTTATTAATTTTATTAACATAATTTATATCTAAAAAAAAACCTCTTTTCTTAAGTTTTTCAAAAACAATATTAATATTATTCTTTAACAAATTTATATCTAACATATTTATTTTTCATCTTTATATCATAACAATTTTATTAAAAATTATTTTATAAGATTATATGTTAACAAAATTATTTATGTTACTTTTTATAAAGTAATTTTTTTAAAAAATCTTTTTTATATCAAAATTTTTATAAAAAAAAATATTTTAATAAAAATTTTATAAAATAAATTATAATAAAAATATTTATTTATATATTTATAAAAAATAATTATAATATAATATTTTGAAAATATATATACAATTATAATAATATTAAAATATTAAAATTAAAAAAAAATAAAATTTATGAAAAAAAAAGTGAAAAGTAATTTAATTATACTAGGATCAGGGCCAGCAGGATATACAGCATCAATTTATGCATCTAGAGCCAACTTATTTCCTATTTTAATAACTGGAGAAGAAATAGGAGGTCAACTTTACAATACAGAAAAAATAGAAAATTGGCCATCTGAATATAATTCATTAAGCGGAAAAAAGTTAATGAAAAATTTTTATAAACACTCTATAAAATTTGGAACTAAAATATATGAAGAAAAAATAATAAAAGTTATTTTTAAAAATTTTAATATAAAATTATTAAGTGAAAATTTTATTTTTAACACTAAAGCATTAATAATAGCAACTGGATCTGTACCTAAAAAATTAGGAATAAAGTCTGAAAAACAATTTGAAGGGAAGGGAATATCTTCATGCGCTATATGTGACGGTTATTTTTATAAAAACAAAAAAATAGCTATAGTAGGTGGAGGAAATACAGCTATAAGTGAAGTATTATATCTATCAAAAATAGTAAAAAAAATATATTTAATACATAGAAGTGACAAATGGAAAGCAGAAAAAATATTATTAAAAAGATTATTTAAAAAAACTAAATCTTATAACATAAAAATTTATAAAAATTATATAATAAAAAAAATATATGGAAATAATATTGTAAGTCATATAAAAATACAATCAACTAAAACAAAAAAAAATAAAAAAATATTTATCTCTTGTTTATTTATAGCTATAGGACATATTCCTAAAACAGAATTATTTGAAAATAAATTAGATATAGATAATGGATATATTAAAATAAATTCTGGAAGACATGGAAATTTTACATCTACTAACATTCCAGGTATATTCGCGGCAGGAGATGTTGTAGATCACGTATATAAACAAGCTATAACTGCTTCAGCGTTCGGATGTATGGCGGCTATAGACGCAGAAAGGTATTTAGAACAATTTAAAAATAAAAAAAATAGGTAAAATAATATGATAAAAGAAAAACAAATAGAAATACAAGGTGTTGTAGTAGAAACATTACCAAATACTATGTTCAAAGTAAAATTAGAAAACGATCATATAATAATAGCTCATATATCTGGAAAAATGAGAAAAAATTATATTAGAATTTTAACTGGTGATAAAGTTACTGTGGAAATGACACCATATGATATAGATAAAGGAAGAATAATTTTTAGAAGTAGATAGCATGAAAAATTTTTATAAATATAATAATATTATAAAAAATAACATTTTTACCGTATAAATTTTTTGAATCACAATAATTTTATGTAAACATTTTTATTTTTTTAAAAAAGGTAATTTCTATGAAAAGAAAATATTGCGGTGACATTACAGAAAAACTAATAGGAAAAAAAGTTTATTTATATGGATGGATAAAAGAAATAAAAAATTTTGGACATTTTATTTTTATGAACATTGAAGATATAAGAGGAAATGTGCAAATTATAATAAAAAAAAAAAGTAAAGTTGAATTTTCTAAAATAAACAAAATAAAAAATGGTTTTTGTGTAAAAGTTTTAGGAATAGTAAAAAAAAGAAACAAAAAAAATATAAATAGTAAAATAAAAAATGGAAACATAGAAATATATGTTAATAAAATAAAAATATTTAGTAAATCTAAAAATATTCCTATAGATTTATTAAAAAAAAATAGTGAAAAAAATAGATTAAAATATAGATATTTAGATTTAAGAACTAAAGAAATGCATAATAATTTAATTCTAAGAAGTAAAGTTATTTTTTTTATACATAAATTTATGCAAAAAAAAAAATTTGTATATGTAGAAACTCCTATATTAACAAAATCAACTCCAGAAGGAGCTAGAGATTATGTTGTTCCTAGTAGAAAACATCATGGGGAATTTTATGCATTACCTCAATCACCTCAATTATTTAAACAATTACTAATGATATCAAAACTAGATAAATATTACCAAATCGCAAAATGTTTTAGAGATGAAGATTCCAGGTCTAACCGACAACCTGAGTTCACTCAAATAGATATAGAAGCATCGTTTATAAATGAAAATGAAATTATGTATATTATAGAAAAATTAATATACAAAATTTGGAAAAAATTCAGAAAAATAGAATTAAAAAAATTTCCTACAATAACTTACAAAAAATCAATTAAAAAATATGGAACAGAAACTCCAGATATTAGAAATCCATTAAAAATAATTAATTTTTCTGATTTTTTTAAAAAAAACAATATTATTCATAATAATGAAAAAATTTTAGGAATACATATTTCCAGTAAAAACAGACCTATATTAAATAACATAAAATGTTATAAAAAAATTGCAACAAGAAATGGAATAAAAAAAATTTATTTTATAAAATTATCTAAAAAAAATATAAACAATTGTGAATTCAATAAAATAAATATTTTTAGCAAAAAAATATTTAAAAAAATTATTAAAAAATTTAATTTTTCAAAAAACGACACTTTAATAATTTCTAATAGTAATAATAAAAATATATATAAAACATTAGGAATAATATTAAAAAAAATTGCTATTGATTTAAATTTAATAAATAAAAATTCTTATTCACCAATATGGATTACAGATTTTCCTACATTTAAAAAGGATAAAAATGGAAATATTTCTTCTACACATCATCCATTTACTTCTCCAAAAAATATAAATAAAAAAAATATGAAAAAAAGCACAATAAAATCATCTAAATCTAAATCATACGATTTAGTAATAAATGGAAAAGAAATAGGAGGAGGATCTATAAGAATACATAATATTAAATTACAAAAATTAATATTCAAAATATTAAATTTATCTAAAAAAACACAAAAAGAAAAATTTGGATTTTTTATAAATGCATTAAAATATGGCCCTCCTCCACATGCAGGTATAGCATTAGGATTAGATAGAATAATTATGCTATTAATAAACGATACAAATATTAAAAATGTAATTGCTTTTCCTAAAACTACTAATGCTACATGTTTGATGACAAATAGTCCTAGTAAATTAGAAAATTATATTTTAAAAAATTTAAATATAAAAATAAAAAATATTTAAATAATTAAGTTTAAACAAAATTTCATAAAAAATTAAAAAACAAAATTTTTAAATTTTTAAAAATTTAATATAATTATTATTTTTTAAAAATCTTTTATTTTTAAATTTTAAAAAGATAACAAAATCATTTTTTTTAACAAATCTATTTTTTAATAATATAGATATCATCATCTTTTCTGAATTTAAATTTTTATTTGTTTTTTTAAAATAAATAGGAAAAATACCTTTACATAGCGTCATTATATTCAATATATTAGAATTACTAGAAAAATAAAATATTGGAACTTGAGATAAAATTTTAGAAGAAAAATAATATATACTTTTATATTCAACTGTTGTTAATATTGCTGAAATATTATTTAAACTATTAGCTAAATTTATAACTGAAGATAAAATTATTTTTTCTGATTTATAATTAATATTTTTATTTTTTTTTTTGAAAGAATCCTTAATACAAATTTTTTCTACACCTTTACATATTTTATTCATATATAAAATAGATTCAATAGGATATTTTCCTGTGGCAGTTTCAGCAGATAACATTATAGCATCTGTTCCATCTAAAATAGAATTAGATATATCCATAACTTCAGCTCTAGTAGGAAATGGATTTTTAATCATTGATTCCATCATTTGAGTGGCTGTTATAACTGTTCTATTAAATTTAATAGAATTTTTAATAATTTTTTTTTGAACTTTAGCTAATTTGGATTCTCCGATTTCAACTCCTAAATCTCCTCTTGCAACCATAATTGCATCAGATTTAATTATTATTTTGTTCATAATAATATCATTTTCTATAACTTCAGCTCTCTCTATTTTAGCTACTATTTTTATTTTTGATCTATTCAAATTTATTAATTTTCTAACTTTCTCTATATCTTTATAAGATTTAGGAAATGAAACTGCTATATAATCCAAATTTAATTTAATAGAAAAAATTATATCTTTTTTATCTTTACTAGTTATAGAACTAGCTGATAACCCCCCTCCTAATTTATTTATTCCTTTATTGTCTGAAAGAAACCCACCTAATAAAACTATAGTAATTATTTTATATAATTTTACTAATTTTACTTTTAATGAAATTCTTCCATCATCTAACAATAAAATATCTCCAACAGACAAGTCTTTATATAAATTTTTATAATTTATTCCTACTGAATATTTGCTTCCTAATTTATTTTTTAAACTATAATCTAGTATAAAAATACTATTTTTTCTTAAAAAAACTTTTTCTTTTTTAAATTTTGTTATCCTAATTTTTGGTCCTTGTAAATCACCTAATATTCCTATATTACAATTAAGTTTTTTTCTAAGATAAAAAATCATTTTAACTCTTCTTATGTGATCATTTTTATTTCCATGAGAAAAATTTAACCTAAAAACATTAACCCCATTAATCACCATAGATTTTAAAATTTTTATATTATCTATTGATGGACCCATAGTAGCAACTATTTTTGTTTTTTTTAGTATATTAGACATATAATTCCTTTATATAAAATTAGAGTACGTAACATATATGAATAAATTTATAAAATAATATAAAAATTAAAATTGTAATAAAATAAAAATTTTTTGACATATTGTTATATTAAAAAAATATAATAAACTGTAAAATTTTTTTATTAGATATATAATATAAAAATGTATTTATTTATTAAAATATTAAATTAAGATTATAAAAAACTTAAAGTAATAAAATAATAATTATATATCAATTATAAAATTATTAAAATAATAAAAAATATGAATTAACATTTTAATAAACTATAGGATAGAATAATTAATATGAATTATAACAATTGTGATTTTGTAATTTTTGGAATAAAAGGAGATTTGTCTCAGAGGAAACTTTTACCATCATTATACAAATTAGATGAAAAAAAAATGTTACACAAAGAAACAAAAATAATAGGAATAGGAAGAGCTGAATGGGAAAAAAAAAAATTTATAAAAATTGTAAAAAAATCTTTAAAAAAATTTCTTAATAAAAAAATTAAAAAAAATATATGGAAAAAATTTAAAAAAAGATTAAAATTTTGTAATTTGGACGTAAACAATATAAAAAAATATGTAACATTAAAAAATATTATTTCTAAAAATAAAGTTATTATAAATTATTTAGCTATACCATATTATACATATTCTAATATATGCAAAGGATTAAACAAATATAACATGAATTTAAAAAATTCTAGAATAGTTTTAGAAAAACCATTAGGAAACTCTTTAAAAACTTCTAGAAATTTAAATAAAACAATAGGAAAATATTTTAAAGAATATCAAATATTTAGAATAGACCATTATTTAGGAAAAGAAACAATAATAAATTTATTATATTTTAGATTTTCAAATTCAATATTTTATAAAATTTGGAATAAAAAAAATATTGATCACATACAAATAACTGTAGCAGAAAAAATAGGAATAGAAGGAAGACTAAAATATTTTGATAAAATGGGACAAATGAAAGATATGGTACAAAATCATTTGTTACAAATATTAAGTATAATAGCCATGGAAGAGCCTAAAAAAATAGATTCTGATAGTATAAGAGATGAAAAAGTAAAAATATTAAAATCATTGCACTTTATAAAAGAACATGAAATAGACAAAAAAACTTCTATAGGACAATATAAAACTGGAAAAATTAATAACATATTAGTTCCATCATATATATCAGAAACATCAAAAAAAAAAAATAATACTGAAACATTTGTTGCTATAAAAATAAATATAAATAATAAAAAATGGAAAGATATTCCATTTTATTTACGCACAGGGAAAAGATTAAAAAAAAAATGTTCTAAGATAGTAATAGTTTTTAAAAAAAATAAATCAAAAATTTTTAATAAATATTTAAATTCTCATGAAAACAAACTAACAATATATTTAGAACCAAAAGAAAGAATATATTTAGAATTCTTGAATAAAGTTCCAAATTTAAACAAAAAATGTAAATTAAAAAATTCAAAAATGAAATTCATTTATTCAAAAAATTTTGGAAAAAAATCTATACCAGATGCTTATGAAAAATTATTATTAGAATGTATTTTAGGAGATCAATCTTTATTTGTAAGAAGAGACGAAGTAGAACAATCTTGGAAATGGATAGACAATATAATTAATATTTGGAAAAAAAGATCTAAAGAGTTAGAACTTTATTCATCAGGAAGCTGGGGTCCTAAATTATCTAAAAAAATTATAGAATCTGATGGCAGAAAATGGTTTTAAAAATTTATAATTAATTTATATTTTTTTAATATTTAATTTATAGGAATTATAATATATGAAAAGAATTTCATTATTTTTGTTAACCAATATATCTATAATGTTTTTATTTAGTATTATATTAAATGTTATAGGAATAGAAAAAAATAATTTATATAATTTAATTATTTTATCAGGAATAATAGGATTCTCAGGATCAATAATTTCATTAATTTTCTCAAAATGGATATCTTTATATTCTGTTGGAGGGAAAATTATAAAAAATCCTAATAAAAAAATAGAAATATGGATTTTAAAAACTATAAAAAAACAATCAAAAAAAATAGGAATAAATGTTCCAGAAATAGCTATATATTTATCTGATAATATAAATGCATTTGCAACTGGTAGAAGCTCAAAACACTCATTAATAGCTATATCTACTGGATTAATAGAAAAAATGAAGAAATTAGAAATAGAGGCTGTATTAGCACATGAAATAACACATATAAAAAATGGAGATATGATAACTATGATATTAATTCAAGGAATAATAAATACATTTGTTATCTTTTTTTCTAAAATAATATTAAAAATATTGTCATGTTTATTTTATGATGAAAAAGAAAATTCATATGACTCTAAAAAAGGAACATTATTTTTTTTTATAATATCTTTTTTATTAGAATTTTTATTTGGTTTTTTTGCAAATATAATAATAATGTGGTTTTCTAGAAAAAGAGAATTTTATGCAGATGCTGGAGCTGCAAAAATTGTAGGAAAAAGTAAAATTATATCTGCATTAAAAAGACTTAAAGAAAGTAATGAACCTAATGAACCTAAAAACGTTTCATCATTATGTATAAATGGAAAGAAAAAAAAATTTTTAGAAATATTCATGTCTCATCCAACGTTAAAAAAAAGAATACAAGCCTTGTATAATAATGAATATTTATAAAATTAAAAAATTTAACATATTTTAAAATATATTTTAATATGTTATTATTAAAATTGAATTTTATACATAAGTAAATCTAAAAATGATATTATTTATATATTTTGTTTACAAACATTTTATTTATGTTTAAAATATGTTATTATTTATAAAATTATATTTTTATTTAAAATAAATACTTATTTTTATATCGTGGTCGATAACCACGTTAGGTAAGGCACGTTACAATTTCTGTTTATGTATGGCATTTTTAAATTAAAATTTTTAGAATAAAGTAGTTGAAATTACTTCTCTTTTCGAATCTTAAATTCATGCCTCATGCAGTAATGTTTCTGGTTTATCTATACGTTATACATTCAGACCTATATAAATATATTCAAAGGAAAATGCAAAATGGCAAAAATAAAAGGTCAAGTTAAGTGGTTCAATGAATCTAAAGGTTTTGGTTTTATAACACCAGAAGATGGAAGTAAAGATGTGTTTGTACATTTTTCTTCTATACAAAGTGAAGGATTTAAAACACTTTCTGAAGGACAAAATGTAGAATTTGAAATTCAAGATGGTCAAAAAGGTCCAGCAGCTGTTAATGTATCTTCTATATAAAACTTTAATTAAAAATAAAAAATTAAAATATAATTTTTATTTTTAAATATTTTAAAAATACGTGCCTTTACAATATTGTTGTAAAGGCGCTTTATAAACTTTATTAGAAAATTATTTTTTTGTTTATATGAAAAAAAAATAAAATTTATTAACAAAATTTATTTGATTATTTATGAGGTATTTAATGGAGCTAATTTTAGATCCGTCTAATTGGGCTGCTCTATTAACATTAATTGTTTTAGAAGTTACGTTAGGAATAGATAATTTATTATTTATTACAATTATATCTAATAAATTGCCTGTTTATCAAAGAGATAAAGCCAGAATAATAGGTTTAAGTCTAGCTTTATGTATAAGATTAATTCTATTAAGTTTAGTTTCTTGGATAACTACTTTAAATAATACTGTTTTACAAATTAAAAGTTTGCAATTTTCTAGTAAAGATATAATTCTATTATTAGGAGGATTGTTTTTATTATTTAAAGCTATAACAGAATTAAATGATAGATTAGATCATTCCAAAAATATAAAAATAGAAAACAAAACATATACAAGCTTTTGGTTTGTTATATTTCAAATAATTTTATTGGATGTAATTTTTTCTTTAGATTCTATTATAACTTCAGTTGGAGTCGTTAATAAATTATCTATGATGATAATATCTATGATTATAGCTATGATAATCATGTTATTTGCTGCAAAAGTTATTACAAAATTTATCAATGATCATCCTACAATAGTATTATTATGCATTAGTTTTTTATTAATGATAGGATTAAGTTTAATAGCTGAAGCTACTGGATTTTTTATACCAAAAGGATATTTATATACAGCTGTAGTATTTTCTACATTAATAGAATTATTTAATCAAATTGCTAGAAGAAATTTTATAAGATATCAATCTAGCTTGCCAATGAGAAAAAGATTGGCTGAAATAGTTATAAAATTAATGACAAAAAAAAGTAAGAAACATATAAACACAAATGAAATAGATAAAAAAAAGTATTATATAGAAAATTATAAATTAGAGAATGAAGAATTCAAAGATGAAGAAAGATATATGATGAGAGGAGTGCTAACATTAGCTGGAAGATCTATAAGAAGTATAATGACTCCTAGAGGTGAAATATCTTGGGTTAATTCTGAAAATGAAAATAAAAAAATAAGACGTCAATTATTAAAAAGTCCTCATAGTTTATTTCCAGTTTGCAAAGGAGAATTAGATGAAATTATAGGTATAGTAAGAGCTAAAGAACTATTAATAGCTTTAGAAAAAAAAATAGATATACTTCATTTTTCCGCAAAAACACCTCCTATAATAATACCTGACACTTTAGATACAATAAATTTATTAAAAATATTAAGAAAATCTAAAGGAAATTTTGTAATGGTAACTAATGAATTTGGAGCAGTCCAAGGACTAATAACTCCTTTAGACGTTTTAGAAGCTATAGCAGGAGAATTTCCTGATGCGGATGAAACTCCAGATGTTATAGAAGAAAAAAATAGTTGGTTAGTTAAAGGAAACACTGATTTACATTCTTTAGAGCAATTGTTAAATGTAAATAAATTAGTAGATAAAGAAGAAAAATGTGCTTCTTTAGCAGGATTGTTAATATCAAAAATAGGAAGTATTCCTAATACAGGAAAAACTATTAAAATAAATAATTTAAAATTTACAATTTTAAAATCTACAGAATATCAAATAAAATTAGTAAGAATAAAAAAAATAAGTTAATAAAATTTTTAAAAAAATAAATTTTAAAAACATATATCAAAAAAAATATGAAAAATAAAATTTTGTCTTTAGAAAGTTCTAATAACAGTTGTTCTGTATCTATAGAAATTAATAATAAATTAGATTATATTTTTGATAAATGCAAAAATAATTATGAAGAAAAAATTTTACCTATGATAAAAAATATATTAAATAGAAACTGCGTTAAAATAAATGATTTCAACATAATTTCTTATTCTAACGGACCTGGAAGTTTTTCTGGAATTAGATTGTCTTCTGGAATAGCAAAAAGTTTTTTCTTAATAAATAAAAACATAAAATTATTTCCAATATCTTCATTAGAAATCATTGCAGAAAATTGTTGGAAAATAACTAAAAACAATAATATAATAGTTTTAATAAAAAATAAGAACAATTATTTTTTTTATGGAAAATATTTTAGAAAAAATAATGGAATTTGGTTAGGGGAAAAAACAGAAAAATTAATAAAATTGGAACAAGCATTAAAAAAAATAATAAAAACCAAAAAAATAAATTTTTCTTTAACTGGAAATTTCAAAAAAAATAAAATAAAAAAATATTTTAATAAAAAAAAATATAAAAATAAATTTAAATATACTAAAATTAACTTTCCAAATGCAAAATATATGATTTATATAACAAAAAACATGTTAGAGCATAAAATGCTATTAAAAAATTTTAATAATGATGTTAAATATTTAACAAAAATTTGATTTATCTTTTTTAATATTTACATTAAACTCTAATATATAAAGATTTTTATTTTTTTTATCTATTTCTAAATTTATAGTTTTAGAATCAATTTTTAAGTATTTTTTTATTACTATTAAAATATCATTTTTCAAATTATTTAAATTATTTATTTTAATATTATTTTTATTTCTATTTTCAATTATATATTTCAATCTCTTTTTTGCAATATTTGCGGTATTTTTTTTATTAGAACAAAAAAAATATAAAAATGACATAATATTTATCTCCAAAATAACCATTTTAAAAAATTGTTCTCTTTTTTATAAAATTTTATTGGTATTTTGTTACCTAAAAATCTATTAACAGTATCTTTATAAGATTTACCAGAAATAGAATTTTTATCTAAAATTACAGGAATTCCTTTATTAGAAGAATTTAATACTGAACAATCTTCAGGTATTACACCTATTAAAGGAATTTTTAAAATATCTAATACATCTTTAATGCTCAACATTTGCCCATCATTTACTCTTTGCTGATCATATCTAGTTAGTATCAAATGTTCTTTAACTGGTTTTTCGCCTACTTCAGATCTTTTAGAAGTAGAAGAAATTATTCCTAACATTCTATCAGAATCTCTTACAGAAGATACTTCAGGATTAGTTATTATTATTGCATCATCTGCAAAATATATAGACAATATAGCACCACTTTCTATTCCTGCAGGTGAATCGCAAATTATAAATTTAAAATTCATTTTAGATAATTTATTAAAAACTAAATTAATACCTTCTTTAGTTAATGCACTTTTATCTCTTGTTTGAGAAGCTGGTAATATATATAAATTATCTATTCTTTTATCTCTTATTAAAGCTTGATTTAATGAAACATCATTATTTAAAACATTTATAAAATCATATACGACTCTTCTTTCACACCCCATAACTAAATCTAAATTCCTAAGGCCTATATCAAAATCTATAACAACTGTTTTATTACCATGTATAGCTAAACCTACAGCAATAGAAGCACTTGAAGTTGTTTTCCCAACACCCCCCTTACCAGAAGTAATTACAACTATTCTACTCATATATCTTCTCCAAGCTTTTTAAAAGCTCACATAATTATAATTTTTTAACTTTTAAATTATTATCTTTTAAAAAAAAATATACAGATTTTCCTATATTTTTTTTAGGAATCTGATCATATAATAAATAATTACCAGAAATAGAAATTAATTCAGGCAAACAACATTTACAAAAAATTTTAGCAGAAGTATCTCCTAAAGATCCAGCTAATGCTTTTCCTCTTAATGTTCCATATATATGAATATTTCTATTAGAAATTATTTCAGCTCCTGGACTAACATTACTTATTATTATTAAATCAGAATTTTTAGAATAAATTTTTTGGCCTGACCTAACAGGATAATCTATTGTTATAGTCTTATAATATTTTTTTTCAAATTTATTATTTTTATTTTTATTTTTTTCGTTTTTAATATTATATAAAAAATCCTTTTTACTAATATTAAAATATGGTATTCCTGAACTAATTATATATTTTTTTAATTTAATATTTTCACAATTTGAAAATCCTATTATTTTAAATTTAAAAAATAATATTAATTTTTTGATTAATATCCAATCAGATATTTTAATATAAGGTAAAATATTTAAAATTATAGGGGCTTTTTTAAAAAGTTTTGGAAATTCTTTAATTTTTTTATTTAAATAATATTCAAAAGAATTTAAATTATATTCATATAAATTTAAAACTAATAAAGTAAAATTTTTACCATAAAATTCT
The DNA here is from genome assembly GCF_039363085.1 of Buchnera aphidicola (Ceratoglyphina bambusae). Taxonomy (GTDB): domain Bacteria; phylum Pseudomonadota; class Gammaproteobacteria; order Enterobacterales; family Enterobacteriaceae; genus Buchnera_G; species Buchnera_G aphidicola_E. The sequence goes on from NZ_CP134982.1 coordinate 248,594, forward strand.
AATACATATTTTTTCATATAAAATATATTACATGTTAATATATAATAAAATATTTTTTATAAAATAATATAATATTATATAAATTTTACAATTTTTCTTCATTTTAAAATTAAAAAAAATTATATATTTACCCAGAGCGGGAATCGAACCCGCAAAGCTAAATAAGCCGAGGGATTTTAAGTCCCTTGTGTTTACCGTTTCACCATCCGGGCAATTTTAAAAACAATTTTACATTGTTATAAAATATTATAATTAATAAAAAATTTTTCTAGGCGTATCCCGGAGTCGAACCGAGTTTTTCGGATTTGCAGTCCGACACATAACCAATCTGTCAATACGCCAAAATATAAAATTATAATTTTTTTTAAACAATTTTTTTTTTAAATAATAACATAAAAAAAAAACAAATCAAAATAATATTTAAAAAAAATATATTTTACATTTTTATTAATTAAATATATACTAAAATTTTAATTTATAAATAAACTTATATGGAGGAGTGGCCGAGTGGTTTAAGGCAGCGGTCTTGAAAACCGCAGATGAGAAAATCTCATCCGAGAGTTCGAATCTCTCCTCCTCCTGAATTTAATCATATCACTTCTTAAGTATATTTAATTTCTTTAATTACTTTATAAAATTTAAAAAAATTGAATCCAAAAATAAATAAAGAAACAAAGTAAGAAATAAAAGAAACAAAAAAGAAAAAAATCAAATATAAAGATCTTTCTAACATGTTATTATTAACATATAAATTTGAAAAAACATTGTTAATAAAATACATTGTTAAAATCATAAATAAAATAGAAAAAAATATACTAAAAGAAAATTTACACCAATTTTTTTTTAAGAAAAATATTTTATTTTTTAATAAATAATAAAATAAAAAGAATAAATTTACCCAAGATCCTATACTAAAAGATAAAGCTAATCCTACATGTTGTAACTTATGAACTAAAAAAATGTTCATAATTTGAGCAGCAATTATACTAAAAATAGATATTTTCATAGGAGTAGAAGTGTCTTGTTGAGCATAAAATGCAGAAACTAAAACTTTTGTCAATACCATTGAAATTAATCCAATTGAATAAGCAATTAAAGTTTTTTGGGTCATCAATGTATCTAATTCAGTAAAACTTCCATATTGAAATAAAGTAAATATTATATATTTTGAAAAAAAACCCACGAATAAAGCACTAGGTATAGATATTATTAAACTTAATTTTATACCCCAATCAAATAATATAAAAAATTTATTTTTTGAATTTTTATAAAAAAAATTAGATAAATATGGTAATAATATAGTAGATAAAGATGTTCCTAATATTCCAGCTGGAAATTCAATTATTCTATCAGCATAATATATCCAAGATACAGATCCAGATATTATTAAAGAAGAAATTATAGTATTACATAACAAAGATATTTGATTAGCGGATACACCTAACATAGCTGGAAAAATCTTATTTAAAAAAGTGTATATTGATTTATTCATAAAATTAAAAGTTGGAAAAAATAATTTTTTAATTCTATATAAATTAAATATTTGTAAAATTATTTGTATAAACCCTCCAACTAAAACACTAATACCTAATGATAATATTGGAGGATTAAAATAACTAGAAAAAAACATTGAAAATATTATCATGCTAAAATTTAAAAAAACAGGCATTACAGAAGAAGATAAAAAATGATTCCATGCATTTAAAACACAAGCTGATAATGAAACCATACAAATAAAAAAAATATAAGGAAAAATTATTTGCAATAAAAATACAGTTAAATCATATTTATAATTATTTTCACAAAAACCAGGAGCTATTAAAAGAATTATTTTAGATGAAAAAACAACACCTAAAAAAATTACTAACAATAATAATAAAATTATTAACCCAAATATATTTGAAATAAAATTATTAACTTCTTTTTTAGTTTTTTTTTTTTTTAACTTTATTAAAATTGGTAAAAAAACTTGTGAAAATGCACCATCAGATAATATTTTTCTAAAAAAATTAGGTATTTTAAAAGCAATAAAAAAAGCATCTGTATACATAGATACACCAAAACATTCAGCAATATAAATATCTCTAATAAATCCTATAAATCTAGAAAGAAAACTTATTATACTAATCGACAATATGGATTTTAAAAAAGCCATGATTTTACTACCTTTAATTACTTATTATTGAAAGATATTTATAAATAAAATATATATTAAAAAAAAATATGAAAAATTTTAATAACAAAAATATTTTGAAATAATGTGATAATATTTTATTGTAATTTTAATAAAAAAAATAAATTTAAATATGTTATATTTTTTATTATTTAAAATAATGCATTTAATTTTTATATAAAATATAAATAAAAAATTATGAAAAAGTAAAAAATTTAACATATATGTTTTAAATAAAATATGTTAAAAATAATTTTTTAAAAAAAAAATAAATTTTAATGTTTTATTTTATAAAATAAAATTATATAATGTAATTAATATAAAATTTTGAATATATTTTATATATAAATTATATAATTGAATATTACACTATTATATAATTAATATAAAATTTTTTATATATTTTATGTAAATAAAAACTTAATATAAATTAATATTAAAGAGATTAAACAATATGTTTGAAATTTTAAATAATTTTTTTAAAATAAATAAAACTATTCTAAATTTACTAAGTTTAAGACAAGAATCTGTTGTTTCAAATATTGCTAATTCAAAAACTCCAAATTATAATAAAAAAGATATAAATTTTAAAAAAACAATTAAAAAGTTATTACCAAAAAATTCTAATAAAGAATTAGTGATAACTTCTAATAAACATATACCAAACAAAAGTTCAATTTCGCAAAAAAGAAATTTTGTAAACGTTGTAAATTACACAAATAAAATACAATCATATAAAAAAATTAATTTAGAAAAAGAAAGAATGAATTTTGTAACAGGTAATTTAATGTGTCAATACAATATATTTTTATTAAAAAAAGAATTAATTAATATATATACAGCAATAAGAGGATCATAATATGTCATTAATGAATATATTAAAAATTTGTGAATCTTCTTTAAAAGTAGAATCTGAAAAGATAAGAATACATACAAATAATCTATCCAATTCTGAAAGTATAGAATTTAAAAATGGAAAATATTATCCATATACTGCAAAAATGGCTATTTTAGAATCTTGTAAAAACAATGAAAATATTTATGAAGGAGTCAAAATAAAAAAAATAGTTAATATTAAAGATCCTTATAAAAAAGTTTATAATCCTAGTCATCCATTATCTGACTCAAATGGATATTTAAAACTACCTAATGTAAATTTTTTAAATGAAACTTTAAAATGCTTAGAAGCACATAGAAGATATGAAGCAAATTTAGAAATTTTAAAAGCAACAAAAAACATTATTATGAAAACTTTATCTATATCTGATTAATAATATATTTTTATATAATTTTTTAATAAAAATTCATTAATAAATAAGTAGAGGTAAAATATGTTATTTGATCCACTAATTTATAATAAAAAATGTAGTATAAATGAAAAAAAAATAATAGAAAATAAAAATGAAAAAGTATTAAACAATACAAGAAAAGAATTTCCAAACGTTTGTTTAAATGGAACTAAAAATGATATAGAAAATTGTAAAAAAAATATATATAAAGAAAAAAGCAAGGCTTTAATAGATGAAGTATTTCATAGTTTAAAAAATAGAGATCAAGCATTAAATCATGGATTCTTTAGATTAATAGACAAAGATGGAAATATTTATTTAACTTCAAACAATAATTTTTCAATAAATAATGATTTAAGAATAGTAAGTGACGATGGAAAAAAATTTTTAACTGGTAATTTATTTGAAGAAAATAATATTTCACATGATGTGTCTACACCTGAAATAATAGATTTTAATAAGAAATTCTTACCAGTAATTAATAAAAGTAATGAAATTACAATTGATGCAAATCTTAATGTAAACGAAGAAATAAAACCAGAACAAGGATTCGATCCATCAGATCCTTACACATATACAAAAAAAAAACATGTAAAAATATATGATAAAATTGGTCATTACAACGATTTAGATATATATTTTTTAAAAAATTCAGTAAATGCTTGGAGTATAATTTCAATAAATCGTAAAAATAAAGAAAAATATAATAATAACTATATTTATTATAACAGAAACAATGATACAGTAAGCGTTATAGGCCCTGGAATTATAGTTCAATCAGATTTTGATAAACTTCATTATAATAAAATAACATTTAAATTTAATGAAATAACAAAAGATGAAGGAGTTCCTACATATTTTAAAAATGTTATATCAGATGGAGCTCCAATGAAAAGTTTACATCATTATTACGTATTACCTGATGGTAGTATTATTGGTGTCTTTTCAGATGATACAAGAAAAAAAATAGGATGCGCTAAATTATTAAAATTACCAGAAGATGTAAAAAAATGTTTTTCACAAAACTCAATAAACAAATTAAATGAAAGTTTAATAAATTTCATAAAAAATGCAGAATTACAAAAAAAGTTTTAACAAAAAAAAAATAAAATACAATTTTTAATTTAAAAAAATTAAATAATATTAAAATAAATAAAAAAGAGAGATTTCACTTAAAAACATGGAAAATACAATAATTGATTCATCTATTAATATTGCAAACAGAATACTTGAAAGACAAGAAATAATAAATAATAATTTGTCAAATTCATCTACTATTGGTTTTAAGTCTAAATTTAATTATTTAATAAATGTTTATGATAAAAAAAATAAAAGAATAAAAGACAAAACATTAAATTATTATGATAATACTAAAGGAATATTAAATTATACGAACAGACCGCTAGATATAGCAGCATTAGATAAAAATTGTTGGTTTGTAGTAAAAAAAAATAATTCTGATATTTTTTTAACAAAAAATGGAAATATAAAAATAGATAAAAATAATTTTTTGAATATAAATAATAACTTATTAGTAAACAGCGATAATAAAGTAATACAAATACCTAGAAATAGTTATCCATACATAAGAAACGATGGAAAAATAATAATAAAAATTAAAAATATGTTTATGAACAAGAAAAAAATAATAGGAAAAATAAAACTAAAATATATAAACATAAACAAATTATATGAAAAACATAGTGGACTATTTAAAATAAAAAAAAAATATATTAATGAAAAAGAAATCAGAAAAGAAAGAAACTTAAAAATAATTTCTGGAGCACTAGAAGGAAGCAACGTAAATATAACTTCTAATATAACAAATATGATGTCAGATTCTAGATTATTTGAAATGATAATGAAATTAATTTATACAAATAATGAAAAAGAAAAAAAAATTAATCAAATACTAAATATAAATTAATAAAAAAAAGGAAATAAAATTTATGTTACCATCTATGTGGATAGCTAAAACTGGATTAGATGCTCAACAAAGTAATATGAATGTAATATCTAATAATTTAGCAAATTCTAATACAAATGGATTTAAAAAGTCCAGAGTGATATTTGAAGATTTAATATATCAAATAAAAAAAAATACAAATAAAAATAATTACAATAATAGAGAAGAAAATTCTTACAATACTTATGAAATTGGATCTGGAACAAGAGCAGTATCTACAGATAAAAACTTTAGCCAAGGAAATTTATTAAAAACAGATTCTAATAAAGATATAGCAATAAATGGAGATGGATTCTTTAAAATATATATGCAAGATGGAAGTATCTATTATACTAGAAATGGATCTTTTCAAATAAATAAATATGGGCAATTAGTTACAAAAAATGGACTATTACTACAATCTAATATAATTGTTCCTGAAAATTATACTAAAATATATATTAACAAAAATGGATTAGTTAATGTTGAAACAAAAAATAAAAAAAATTCAATTGAAATAGGACAAATAAACCTATTTACATTTAAAAATAATACAGGGCTAGAAAGTATAGGTGAAAATCTATATAAAGAAACGTCTATATCAGGAAAACCTATAGAAAATATTCCAGGAACAAATAATTCAGGAGAATTATCACAAGGATACTTAGAAACTTCAAATGTAAATGTTGCAGAAGAATTAATAAACATGATACAAACACAAAGAGCATATGAAATAAACAGTAAAGCAATAAATATATCAGATAAAATGCTACAGAGAATATGTCAACTATAAAAAATTATTATTAAATTTCATAAATTTAACTTTAAAAAACTAATAAAATAAAAATGATTTATTAAATAAATGAAAAATAAAAAATTTATAGTTTCATTAATAATATACATATTATTAGAAATATTTTTTGCAAAAAATGTATTAGCTATTAACGTATTACATAAACAAACAAATTTATTTCATAAAATAAAACAAGAGAATGATGGATCAATATTTAAAGAACAAGAAGTAAAAGAAAAAAAATATGGAACATTATTAGATCAACATAAAAAATATAATGTAGGAGATTTAATATCTGTAATAATACAAGAAAATACTGTAGCAAATAACAAAACTTCAGAAAACGTAAAAAGATATGCAATAAGTACTTTAGGAGAAAAAGAAAAAAAAGAAGAAAATAATAAAATTAAAAGATTTTTAAAAAATTTTTTTAAAATAAATCAAGAATCTAAAAATAATTTGTTTGGCGCTGGGCAAAATTTTTCAGAGAATTTTCTTTCTGGCATTATAACAGTAACTGTAGAGAAAGTGCTCCCAAATGAAAATTTATTAGTTTACGGAAATAAAAATGTAATAATAAATAAAGGAAATGAATTAATAAAATTTTCAGGAATAATAAATCCTGATGATATAAGAATAGATAATAAAGTAATTTCTACTAATATAGCTAACATGAAAATAGAATGTTTAAGAAATGATTATGTAAAAGATATACAAAAAATGGGGTGGTGGCAAAGATTTATTTTACACATTATACCTATATAATATTTTGATTTTTAAAAATGTTTTTTATAATAAATAAAAAACGTTATATATATAAAAAGATTAAAATGAAAAAAATACTAAATATATTAAAATTATTTATTTTATTTTCACTAGTTTTTACTAGTACATTTTCCTTTGCTAAAAAAGTAAAAGATTTAACTAACATAGAAGGAATTAGAGATAATCAATTAATAGGATATGGTCTTGTTGTAGGTTTAGAAGGAACTGGAGATTTAGTTTCACAAGTTCCATTTACAACAAATGCATTAAAAAATATATTATTAAAATTAGGAGTTCAAATAACAAAAAATAAAAATACACAGATTAAAAATGTAGCATCAGTTATGGTTACAACTGAACTTCCATTATTTGCAGAAAAAGGAGAAAAAATAGATGTAAGAGTTTCTTCTATAGGAAATTGCAAAAGTTTAGAAGGGGGGACTTTAATATTAACTCCATTGAAGGGAGTAGACAATAAAATTTATGTATTAGCTCAAGGTAAAATAAATATTAAAAAAGAAACAAATAATTATAATAAAAATTTTGACAATACTTATGAAAACAAATTTTATAACTCTGGAAAAATATTTAATGGAGGAAATATAGAAAAAATAGTAAACAATAATTTTGAAGAAAAAAAAACAATAAATTTACAATTAAAAAAAGAAAATTTTATTTTAGCAAAAAAAATTAGTGATGAAATAAATAAATATTATCCAAATACTGCTATACCTATAAATTCTAAAAAAATAACTATAAAAAATGATTCAAAAGAGAAGAAAACAAATATAGTAGAAATAATATCAAAAATACAAAATATAGATATAGATATACCAAACACACCTAAAATAGTAATAGATAGAAAAAATGGATTAACAATAATAAATTATAACATAAAAATTAAACCATGTATAATAAATTATAAAAATTTATATATCATATTAAATGAAAATATTCATGATTTAAATAAACAAATTAAAAATGAACAAATTATAATACAAAGCAATAATAAATTAGAAAAAATGTTACAAATATTAAAAATCTTTAAAATGAAACCAACAGAAATAATAGACATATTAAAAATTTTAAAAATTTCAAAATGTCTATCAGCTGAAATAGAAATTTTATAATGAAAATATCAAACAACAAAATTAATCTTGAAATATTAAAAAACAATAAAAACAATTCAAATTTAATAAAAGAAAAAACAGAAGAAATATTTATTAAAATTTTTTTAAAAAATATGAGATTAAGTATTCCTAAAAACAAATTATTTAAAGAAAATAATAATGAAATATATTATGAAATATATGATCAAAAAATTTCTGAAATATTAAGTAAAAGAGGAATTAATTTAATTAATAAATAATTTTAATAAAAAATATTTACTTAAAAAAAATAGCAGGAGAAAATATATTAAAAATATAAATACTCCTGCAATTTAAAATATATAATAAATGACATTAACGAAAATTTAAATATTTAATTAAAGTTAAAATATAAAAATTTTAATTTTTAATTATTTATTTTACAATTTTTGTAAAAACAATTTTTTTATATTAATTTTATAATTGTTTTTTAATATTTTTTTTATATTAATTTGTTTTTTTTTATTTTTACAAATACGAAATATAAAAAAATTAGGAATAAAAACTTTTTTGTTAAAAAATATTATTATTTTAATATTTTTTTCTCTTTTTTCAATTTTTTTTATATAATTAATTTTTTTTTTAACAAAATAATAGCTTATTTTATAAGGAACTATAATATAAATTTTATAAAAATCTTTTTTTGAAACTTCTTCTTCTAAAATTCTTAATATAGATAAAGAAAAATCTTCATTATTTATAATTATACCACTACCATTACAGTTAGAGCAAATTTTATAATTGTATTCTTTTAATTTAGAGCTTAATCTTTGCCTTGATATTTCTAATAAACCAAATTTAGATATTTTACTTATTTCTATTTTTGCTGTATCTTTTTTTATTAACTTTTTTATACGATTTTCTAAAATCTTTTTATTTTCGTTAAATTCCATATCAATAAAATCAATTACTATTAAACCTCCTAAATCTCTTATTTTAATTTGATAAAATATTTCATCTATAGCTTCCATATTAGTATTAAATGCAGTTTCTTCAATACTTTTATATTTGTTTGATTTAAAAGAATTTATGTCAATTGCTATTAATGCTTCAGTACAATCTATTGTAATAGAACCACCAGAATTTAATTGAATTTTTCTTTTAAAAATAGAACTTATTTGTGATTCAATCTTATAAAAACTAAATAATGGAATTTTTTTTTTATATAATTTTATTTTTTTTAAAATAGATAATTTTCCTAAATTATAAAAGTGTTTATTTAAAACATTTAATACATTAGGATTATCTATTATTATCTCATCAACATCTTTATGCAAATAATCTCTGAAAGATCTTACTATAATGTCACTTTCCTTATGCACTAACATGGGAGATGATATATTTTTAGAAATCTTTTTTATTTTGTTCCATAATTTTATTTTAATATTTATATCTTTCTGCAATGTTTTTATAGATTTTCCCAAGCCAGCTGTTCTAATTATAAAACCCATATTATTTGGTATTTTTAATGTTTTTATTAAACTTTTTATTTCTTTTCTATTATCACCTGTTATTTTTCTAGATATTCCCTCTTTATTAAAATTATATGGCATTAAAATAGTATATGTACTAGGTAAACTTATATAAGTTGTTAAAAACGCTCCTTTAGTTTCTATTTCTTCTTTATTTATTTGAACCAATAGTTCCAATTTTTTTTTTATTAAACATTTTATACTTATGTTTTTATAATTTTTTTCTTTATTAAAATATTCATCAGAAATTTCTTTCAAAGGAAGAAACCCATTTTTTTTAACTCCATAATCAACAAAAACAGCATCTAAACTATTTTCAAATTTTATTATCTTTCCTTTATATATATTAAATTTATTTTTTTTATTTATGTTATTTTCTATTTTTAAATCACACAATTTTTTATTTTCTAGAATAGCTATTCTAGTTTCTTCTTTTTTTATAGAATTTATAAGCATTCTTTTCATATTATTACATTTTATACCTTTTATGAAAAAAAATTAAAAATATATTAAAATAAATTGTTAATTATTTTTATATATTAAAATATATAAAAATATTATATATATAACATGATATTATATAAAACAATATATAAAATTTAATATTGATAAAAATTGTTAATTATATAAAATATGAATAATAATATAAAAATAGATTATATTTATGTAAAAGAAAATTCTATAGGACAAAGAATTGATAATTTTTTAATAAAAAAGTTTAAAAAAATATCTAAAAATGTAATATATACAATTATTAGGAAAGGAAGAGTAAGAATAAACAAAAAAAGAATAAAACCAAAATATAAACTAAAAATAAAAGATATAATAAGAATACCTCCAATATATACAAAAATTAAAAAAAAAAAAAAAATCAACAAAAAATATTATAGAAATTTATTAAATAAAAATATTTTATATGAAGATAAATATTTATTAGCAATAAACAAACCTCAAAAAATTGCTGTACATGGAGGAAGTGGAATAAAATTAGGAATAATAGAAATTATCAGAATATTATATAAACTAGAAAAAAATTTAGAATTAGTACACAGACTAGATAAAGATACTTCTGGAATTTTATTAATATCAAAGAAAAAATTTGTATTAAAATCTCTTCATAAACAAATGAAAGATAGAAAAACAAAGAAAACATATATTGCAGCTGTGCATGGAATTTGGCCTGAAAAAATAAAAACCATAAATCTACCATTACTAAAAACAAAAAAAATAAATGGAAAAAATTTAGTAATAGTAAAAAAGGATGGAAAAAAATCTAAAACTAAATTTAAAATAAAAAAAATTTTTAAAAATTTTACAATATTAAAAGTATATCCAATAACAGGAAGAACACATCAAATAAGAGTACATACGTCTAATGTAGGATTTCCAATAATAAATGATAATAGATATGGAAATAGAAAATTAGATAAAAAAATAAAAATTAACAAAAATTTATTATGTTTACATGCATTAAGTATTTCTTTTATACATCCCAAAACTAAAAAAAAAATTAATATAAAATCTACAAAAAATAATATAAGTAAAATTTTATATTCAATAAATTAAAATATTTACATAGAATAAATAAGGTAAAATTATGGCTGTTCAAAAAAGCAAGCATTCTAGATCTAAAAGAGGAATGAGAAGATCTCATGACAAATGTAAAATATCACAAATATCTATAGATAATTATTCTAAAGAAAAACATATAAGACATCATATGACTAAAAAAAAATTTTATAGAGGTAAAAAAATTTTTTAATATAAATTATCTTAAACAATAAAAATAAAAAAATTTTATATATCATATTGAATATGATATATAAAATTTTTAAAAAAAAATAATTTAATAATAAAAAGTTAAGGAAAATAAAATGAATTTTGCTATAATATTTCCTGGCCAGGGTAATTATAATAAAAAAAAAATAATTAAACTTTATAAATCAAGCATTATAATAAGAAAAACTTTTGAAAAATCTTCAGATATAATAAAATATAACATATGGAAAAATGTACAAGAAACATCTATAGAAAAAATTAAAAATAGATATTTGCAGCCAATAATAATTACAATATCAATAGCAATATATAAATTATGGAAAAGTATATATAGTAAAAATCCAAGATTTATGTCTGGTCATAGTATTGGAGAATATTCAGCATTAATATGTTCTAATTCTATAAATTTAAAAACAGGTCTAGTTTTATCAAAAAAAAGAGGAAAACTTTTAGAAAAATCATCAATTAATAGAAAAATTTCTACTCAAATAATATTTGGTTTTACAGAAAAAAAAATATTGAAAATTTGTAAAAAATATTCTAACAATAAAATAGCAGAAATATCTAGTATAAATGAAAAAAAAATAATAGTTATCTCAGGAGATTCATCAATTGTAAGAAAAGTTGTAAAAAAATGTAATAAAAATAGTAAAATTAAAACGTCAAAATTACCTATAAAAGTACCTATACATTGCAGAATTGTAAATTCAATAAAAAAAAAATACTTAAAAATATTAAAAAAAATTAGTTTTAATAAACCTAATTGCAAAATAATAAATAATTTAAATGCTAAAAATCTAAATAATAAAAATACTATTTCAAACTATTTATATAAACAACTATATAAAACAGTAAGATGGAAAGAATGCATTGACTATATTATTAAAAAAAATATAAAATTATTTTTAGAAATTAGTACTAAAAAAATATTATTCAATAAAAAAAATAAAAATATAAAAACAATTACTTTAAACAATAAAAAAAATATGTTAATAGCATTAAAAGAGATAAAAATGAAAAAAAAAAAATAGCAATAGTAACAGGAGCAAGTTCTGGCATAGGAAAAAATATTTGTAAAAAATTATGCAAAATAGGAATATTAGTTATAGGAACAACTACTTCAAAAAAAGGACTTAAAAAAATGAAAAAATATATAAAAAACAAAAAACAAAGACTTTTAATAAATTTTAAAAATTTAAAAAATTTAAAAAATATTATTCTAAACGTTTATAAAAATTTTGGTAAAATAAATATATTAATAAACAATGCGGGAACTAAAAAAGACAAGTTAATAATTAACATGACAAAAAATGATTGGTCTGAAATAATAAAAGTAAATCTTACATCAACTTTTTTAATTTCTAAATATGTAATTAAATATATGTCAAAAAATAAAAATGGTAGAATAATTAGTATAGGATCAATAATAGGAGAAACTGGAAATATAGGACAATCTAATTATTCTGCTTCAAAATATGGAATAATAGGATTTAATAAATCTTTAGCTTTAGAAGTTGCATCATATGGAATAACTGCAAATGTAATATCTCCTGGTTTTATTAACACTAAAATGACAAAATATCTTACTAAAGAACAAAAAAAAAAATATTTAGAAAAAATACCAATGAAAAAATTTGGGAAAAAAAAATATATAACTAATGCTGTATTGTTTTTAATATCAAAAAATGCATCTTACATTACAGGTCAAACTATACATGTAAATGGAGGAATGTATATGAAGTAAAATAATACATGAAGAGAAAAAAAATGAAAAAATTAATTAATATAATAAAAAAAATAATAACAAACAAATTTAAAATTAAAGACATTAAAAAAAAAAAAAAAATAAATATAGATTCTTTAGAAAAAATAGAATTAATAATGATTTTAGAAGAAAAATTTAATATAGAAATAGAAGATTATGAAGCAAAAAATTTAAATACATTAAAAAAAATAACAAAACTAGTTTTCAAAAAAATAAACAAAATATCTCATGAAAAAAAATAAATTTATTGTTTTAGAGGGAATAGAGGGATCAGGAAAATCAGAAATGTGTTTTTATTTATATAAAATATTAAGTAAAAATAATATTAATAAAGTAATATGTGTGAGACAACCAGGAGGTACAATTATTTGCGAAAAAATAAGAAAAATAATAAAAGAAGAAATAAAAGATGATAAAATAGATAAAAAAACAGAAATACTATTATTATATGCATCTAGAATACAATTAATTGAAAATAAAATAAAATTATATTTAAAAAATGATTATTGGGTAATATGTGATAGACACAACTTATCAACAATGGCATATCAAATAGCTGCAGAAAAAAAAAATAAAACATTGATAAAAAAATTAACAAAAATGTTATTAAAAAATTTTAATCCATATTTAACAATATACTTAGATGTATTACCAGTAATAGGATTAAATAGAATTAGTATTAGGGGAAAACTAGATAGAATAGAAAAAAAAGGAATAAATTTTTTTACTAAAGTAAGAAAAAACTATTTAAGACAAATAAAAAAAGCTCCTAATACATTTACAATTAATGCTTCTTTAGAAAAACAAGAAGTTAAAAAAAAAATAAAAAAAAAATTTATATTTTGGTTAAAAAATGAATGGAAAATAAATGAAATATAATTTATATCCTTGGTTAAAAAAATATTATAAAAAAATTGTTAATATTTTAAAAAACAATAATCATCATGCTATTTTAATAAATTCTTCTGAAAATATTGGAATACATAAATTAATATTATATATAAAATACTGGATTTCATGTGATAAAAAAATAAAAAAAAATTTTTGTAATAAATGTTTAAATTGTATATTAATAAGAAAATGTGTTCATCCTGATATATATGATTTTCAATTACACAAAAAACTTGGAGTAGTAAAAATAAGAAAAATAATAAAAAAAATATTTAATACACCACATCAAGGAAATAAAAAAATAATTTGTATAAAAAATGCAGAATTATTAACAGAATTAGAAAGCAATGTATTACTTAAAACAATTGAAGAACCTCCTAAAAATACTATTTTTATACTTCAAACATATAAAATAAAAAATTTAATATTAACTTTAAAAAGTAGATTATATATATTAAATATATTTAATCCTAAAAAAAAAATAGTAATAAATTGGTTAAAAGAAAATAAAATTTTAAACAAAAAAAAATACAACATAGCTTTAAAAATTAGTAATAATTCTCCAATGTATACAAAAAAAATATTATGTAGTGATTTATTAAAAATCAGAAAACAATTTTATAAAGATTTCTTAAAAATTTTAATTAATAAAAATATTATAAGTTTTATATATATAATTAAAAAAAGTATATTATCATTCTTAATATATTTAATATATACAATATTTTTAGATACAATTAAATATAAAAAAAAAATTTTTAGTCATATAACTAATACAGACCAAAAAAAATTAATCAAGTTTATATCAAAAAATTTAAAAAATAAAAATATATACAATAGTATAAAATCTTGGATGCAATTTGAAAAAAATATAAAAGAAATAAATGGAATAAATTATGATTTAATAATATTAGAACAAATTTTAAAATGGAATCAAATATTAAAAAATAATATTAACAATCCTTTATTACCAGAAATATAAAAATATGATACTAATAGATTCACATTGTCATTTAGATAGATTGAATTATAAAAAAATAAAAAAAAGTTTAGATGAAATATTATATAAGTCTGAAAAAAAATATGTAAAATATATTTTAAATGTTTCCACATCAATAAAGAATTTTGAAGCAATGACAAAATTTATAGGAAACAGAAAAAATATATTTTATGCTTGTGGAATACATCCTTTTTATTATCAAAAAAATATAAAAACAAAAGAAATAATAAAAAAATTTAAGAATAAAAATGTAATTGCAGTAGGAGAAATTGGATTAGACTATTCTAATAAAAATGTAGTAAAAAAAAAAAAACAAAAACAAATGTTTTTAAAACAAATTAAAATAAGCGAGAAACTACAAAAACCAATAATAGTACATACTAGAAATTCTATAAAAGATACAATAAAAATTTTAAAAAAAAAAAAAATAAAAAAAAATAGTGGAGTTATACATTCTTTTAATGAAACTAACATAAAGTATATAAAAAAAATATTAGATTTAAATTTTTATATATCAATATCTGGTATAATAACATTTAAAAATGCAGAAAAATTAAGAAAAATAATAGAATACATACCTTTGGAAAAACTTCTTATAGAAACTGATTCTCCATATCTCACTCCAGAACCTAAAAGAGGAAAAGAAAATGAACCATGTAACTTATATTATATAGCAAAAAAAATATCTGAAATTAAAAAAATTAAATTAGTTAAAATGTCAAATATTATAAGAAAAAATTTTCAAAAATTATTTAAAGTAAAAATAAAATAACATTTATAAAATAAAAATTTTGATAATACAAACTAAACTATAATATTATAGTTTTATAAAATACAAAATAAAATAGAGTTAAAAATATGTTTAAAAATATTTTTGCTAATTTGCAAAAAACAGGTAAATCATTAATGCTTCCTGTATCAGTACTTCCAATAGCTGGAATATTATTAGGAATAGGTTCTGCTCATTTCGAAACAATACCAAAATTAATTTCTAATATAATGATAGAATCTGGAAGTTCAATTTTTCATAATATGCCTTTAATATTTGCTATTGGAATATCATTAGGATTTACGAAAAATGACGGAGTTGCAGCCTTAGCGTCTGTAATTTCATATGAAATAATGTCTAAAACTTTTTCTACAACATTACCAGTGTTTTCTAACTTTTCAGGTACTACATTAAAACAAACACACTTAATTGATACAGGAATTCTCGGTGGAATATTGTCTGGTGCTATGTCATCATATATGTTCAATACATTTTATAAAATTAAACTACCAGAATATTTAGGATTCTTTACAGGTAAAAGATTTGTTCCTATAATATCAGGATTGTCTTCTATTATATTAGGAATTTTTTTATCATTAATATGGCCCCCAATAGGAAAATTAATTCAAAATTTTTCTGAATGGGCGGCATATCAAAATCCTATCTTAGCATTTTTTATATATGGATCTTTAGAAAGAGCTCTTATTCCATTAGGACTTCATCATATATGGAATGTTCCATTTCAAATGCAAGTCGGAGAATATATAAACAATATAGGACAAATTTTCCATGGAGACATAGCTAGATATATGGCTGGAGATCCTACAGCTGGAAAATTATCTGGAGGATTTTTGTTTAAAATGTATGGTTTGCCAGGAGCGGCACTAGCAATTTGGCATTGCGCAAAAAGTAATAATAGAAAAAAAATTGGAGGACTAATGATTTCTGCTTCATTAACTTCTTTTATTACTGGAATTACAGAACCTATTGAATTTGCATTTATGATGACAGCACCTATTTTATATATAATACACTCTATTTTAGCTGGTTTATCATTTCCAATATGTATTTTATTAAACATGAGAGCAGGAGCTAGTTTTTCGCATGGAATAATAGATTTTATGATATTAAGCGGACATGGAAATAATATAATGTTATTTCCTATAATAGGAATACTATATGGAATAATATATTATTTAATCTTTTATTTTTTAATAAAAGTTTTTAATTTAAATACTCCTGGAAGAGAAAAAAAAAATTTTTATGTTATTAAAAACACAAACATTGCAAATAAAATAGTAAAATCATTAGGAGGTAAAAAAAATATTTTAAATTTAGATGCATGCATAACAAGATTAAGAATTACAGTAATAGATATGTCTAAAGTTCAAACAAAAAAAATAAAAAGTTTAGGAGCATCAGCAGTAATTATATCTGGATCAGGAATACAAGCGATTTTTGGAACTAAATCAGACAATATAAAAACTGAAATAGATGAATATTTAAAAAAAACAAAAAAATAATTTTTTTCTAATGATAAAAAAATAGGGTGAGCATATTATCTCACCCATAAATATCTAAATTTATAAATATATTTATAAATTTAAAATGGAGGAAAAATGAACAACAAAAATATTTTTAATAAAATAATTAAAAAAAAAATTCCATCTAAAATTATATATCAAGATAAAAAAATCACTATGTTTGAAGATATAAACCCTAAATCCCCAATACACATATTGATTGTTCCCAACCAAAAAATAAAATCAATAAATAAAATAAATAAAAATAATAAAAATATCATCGGATATATGATATATAAATCAGTAAGAATTGCAAAAAAAATGAAATTTGCAGAAGACGGATATAGATTAGTAATTAATTGTAATAAAAATGGAGGACAAATAGTACCTCATCTACATATACATATGTTAGCAGGGAAAAAATTAAGAAACTTTTGTTAGAGATAAATAGTAAAAATTGTTCATGAAAATAATAATATAAAGTCAAAAACTAAATTTATTCATAGTTCTAGGAAATGGAGAAGCATCTTTAATATTTTCTAATCCAGTTATATAGCATAATAATCTTTCAAACCCTATCCCAAATCCTGAATGAAGCACTGTTCCATATTTTCTTAAATCTCTATACCACCAATATTTTCTCTTACTTAAACCAAATTCATTAAATTTTTTATCTAATATATGTAATCTTTCTTCTCTTTGAGACCCACCTATAACTTCACCAATACCTGGTAAAAACACATCCATTGAAGCAACAGTGACATCATCATCATTATTTCTCATATAAAAAGCTTTTAATTTTTTAGGAAAATTCTTTATTATAACAGGTTTATTAAAATATTTATTTACAATATATTTTTCTTGATCAGAAGAAATATCTTGTCCAAAACAAATGTTTTTTTTATTTCTATTTAATATTTTTATTGCGTCTTTATATTCTATTTCAATAAAACTTAATTCTAATATATTATCTAAATTATAAAAAATATTTTTGTTCAAATATTTTTCTAAAAATTCTATATCTAATGCACATTTTTTTATAACATATTTTATAGAATGTCTTAAAATAAATTTAGCAATAGATATTATTTTTTTTAAATTTAAAAAAGATGCTTCAACTTCTAACATCCAAAATTCAGATAAATGTCTTGTTGTATTAGAATTTTCTGCTCTGAAAATAGGTCCAAAAGTATATACTTTTGATAATGCTGAAGAATAAGTTTCTAAAGTCAATTGGCCTGAAACAGTTAAAAATGCATTCGAAAAACTATTATTTTTTTTACAAATATAGTTATCATTTTTTATACAAACATTAAACATAGATCCAGAACCTTCAGTATTTAAACCTGTAATTATTGGAGTAGGAACCCAAAAAAAATCATTTTTAATTAAAAAGTTATTTAATCCATGAAATAAACTATTTCTAATTCTAGATATTGAATTAAAAAATTTTGTTCTAGGTCTTAAATGTGCAAAGCTTCTTAAATATTCAAAAGTATGCTTTTTTAATGATATAGGATATGTATCAGGATCTTTTATAATTCCAAAAACTTTTATCTTTTTTAACAATAATTCATATTTTTGATTTCCTTTTTTAGAAAGTATTAAAATACCATTAACATGAACCGAACAACCACTATTTAATTTAATTATTTCTAAATAATAATTTTTTAAATTTGATTTAGCAATAATTTGTAAATTATGTATACAAGATCCATCAAAAATATCTATAAAAGATATTCCTATTTTAGAATCTCTTTTACTTTTTATCCATCCAAATATATTTATTATACTATTTATTTTTACTTTATTAGAATATATATCTTTTATAGAAAAAACATTCATAAAATACCTTTAATATTATTTAAAAATTTAATAGCATTAATATGCTCAAAAATATATATATTAATATATTTTTTAAATATTAATTTAAAAATTTTATTTTGAAATTTTAAAATAATTTTTTAAAAAAATTTAATTAAAACACAAAAAATAAAAATTTTAAAAAAGTTATATATTTTTTATTTTCTTTATAATATTTTCTTTACTTTTTTTTAAAAAAAATATTTTTTTGTTTTCAAAAATTATTATATTTTTTGGAGCCCTTTTGATAAAATTTTTATTAAACAATTTATTTTTTAATTTATTTATTTCATAATTTATTTTGTTAATTTTATATATTAGTTCTTTTATACACAAAAAATTTTTATTATCTTTTTTTATAAATAATACAATTTCTATTTCATCTAAAAATTCAATAATAAATTTTTTAAATTTATTTGTTTTATTTACTATAATTATATCTTTTAAATTTGCAACATTTTTTAAAAAATTCAAATTTGAAGTATAAATTTTTTTTAAAATTTTATTATTAATTTTTAAAGCTACAGAAATTTTTTTTGAAAATTTAATTTTAAATTTATTTCTTATATACCTAAATTTTACTAAAAATTTTTGCAGTATATCCATATCTTTTAATTTTTCTGAATTTATAAACTTTTTTTTATATTTAGGAAATCTTTGTAATAAAATACTAATTGAGTTTTTTTTTAAAAAAATGTTTATTTTTTGCCATATTGATTCAGTTATAAAAGGAATTATTGGATGAGATAATATTAATAAATGTTCAAAAATTTTTACTAAATTATACTTATAGAAACATAATTCTTTTTTAGATAAATGTTTAAATAACACTTTTAAAAATTCTAAATACCAATTACAAAAATCATTCCAAATAAAATTATATAAAATATTAGATGCTTTATCAAATCTAAAATTGTTTATACAAATATTGTATTCTTTTATCATAATATTATATTTAGAAAATATCCATTTGTTTACAATACCAATTATTTTGAAAGATTTAATTTTTTCTATTTCTTTCTTAGAAACATTTAAAAATATAAAAACACCAATGTTCCATATTTTATTACAAAAACTTCTATACCCTTTTAACCTATTCATGTCCCAATTAATATTTTTAGTAGGAGAAGATAATGATGCTAAAGTAAATCTAAGAGCATCAGTTCCATAAGAATTTATTCCATTTGGAAAAGATTTTTTTGTTCTATATATAATCTTATGCTTAATATTTTCCTTAAACATATTACTAGTTCTTTTTTTAAGCAATTTTTGTAAAGTTATTCCATCAATTATATCAATTGGATCTATTACATTACCTTTAGATTTAGACATTTTATTACCAATCTCATCTCTAATTAATCCAGTTATGTAAACTTTTTTAAAAGGTATTTGTATAGGAAAATTTTTATTTCCTTCCAACAATTCTGAAGTTAGCATAATCATTCTAGCTATCCAAAAAAATATAATATCAAAACCACTAACCAAAACATTAGTAGGATGAAACATTTTCAATATATTATTTTTATGAGGCCATCCTAAAGATGAAAAAGACCAAATTGCTGATGAAAACCAAGTATCTAAAACATCAGATTCTTTTTTTAAAAAAAAACTTTTTGACAAAAAATATTTTTTTCTAACTTCATTTTCATTATTTCCAACATAAATTTTATTACTATTATCATACCAAACAGGAATTCTATGCCCCCACCATAATTGTCTAGATATGCACCAATCATTTAAATTATTCATCCAAGATGAATATAATTTTTTATATTTATCAGGAATAAAAATAATTTTATCATTTTGCACTAAATTTAATGCTTTTATAGAAATTTTTTTTACTTTTAAATACCATTGATTTGTTATTCTAGGTTCTATTATTGATCCAGTTCTATCTCCTATAGGAATTTTTATTTTAATTTTTTCTATTCCATTCAATAAATTATTTTTTTTTAAAAAATCTAAAATTTTTTTTCTAGCTTTAATTTTATCTAAATCATGTAAAAATTTTGGCGACAGTTCTTCATATTTATGTTTATTTATATAAATTTTTAATTTTTTATATATTTTACCATCTTTAGTAAAAATATTTATTAAAGGTAATTTATTAGATATAGCAATTTTATAATCATTAAAATCATGAGCTGGAGTAATTTTTACACAACCAGTTCCTTTATTTATTTTTATATTTATATCTGAAACTATTGGTATAATTCTATTAACTATTGGAACTACAACTCTTTTACCTATAAAAAGTTTATATCTAGAATCATTTGGATTTACAGCAATTGCAACATCTCCTAATATAGTTTCAGGTCTAGTAGTAGCTACTACTATGTATTTTTTATTATTTAAATTATTTTTGTTAAAAAAATAATATTTTATATGCCACATAAATCCTTTATAAAATTTGTTTTCTATTTCAATATCTGATATAACACTTTGACATTTAAAATCCCAATTTACTAAAGTTTTTTTTCTATATATTAGTTTTTTATTAAACAATGATATAAATGCAAATCTAACAGATTTTGAAATTTTTTTATCTAATGTAAAATAATTTCTACTCCAATCTACAGAACTTCCTAATCTTCTTATTTGAGAACAAATATTATTAGACATTTTTTTTTTCCATTTCCACATAATATTTAAAAAGTTCTCTTTGGTAATATTATTTTTACTTAAACCCATTTTAGAATTTATATATTTTTCTACTAATATTTGTGTTGCTATTCCTGCATGATCTATACCTGGTTGCCATAAAGTATTTTTTCCATTCATTTTGTTATATCTTATTAAAATATCCATAATAGTATGTTGAAAAGCATGCCCCATATGTAAATTACCAGTTATATTAGGGGG
The DNA here is from genome assembly GCF_039363085.1 of Buchnera aphidicola (Ceratoglyphina bambusae). Taxonomy (GTDB): domain Bacteria; phylum Pseudomonadota; class Gammaproteobacteria; order Enterobacterales; family Enterobacteriaceae; genus Buchnera_G; species Buchnera_G aphidicola_E. The sequence goes on from NZ_CP134982.1 coordinate 270,631, forward strand.
AGGCATTATAATACAAAAATTTTTTTTAAAAACATTTTTTTTATATTTAAAAAACTTATTTTTTTCCCAAAACTTGTATAACTTTTTTTCTATTTCTTTAGGATTATATATTTTTTTCATATATTTATACTTAAATAAAATTTGTTAAGAATTATTATATATTGTATCTATTAAAGAGTTTTTTAATAAAAATTGTGATAATAAATCTACAGGTCTTCCTGAAGAAACATATCCATGTCTAACTTTTAAAGTAGCAGTACCTGCAATGTCTAAATGAATCCATGGTATTCTTTTGTCTACAAAACAAGATAAAAAAACCGCAGCAGTAATGGCTCCAGCACTATTTTTACTAAAATTTGACAAATCTGCTATATTAGATTTTAAATATTTTTTATATTCTTCAAAAATAGGTAAATTCCATATAATATCCATTACATCTTTACCTGATTCATTAAAATCATAAATTAATTCATTATTGTTAGAAAATGCACCAGTCGCTAAATTACCTAAAGAAGTAATACAATCTCCTGTTAAAGTAGCAACATCTATAATTATTTTAGGATTAAATTTTTTGCAATATGATAAAACATCACACAATATTAATCTTCCTTCAGCATCAGTGTCTAATATTTCTACAGTTTTACCTGAAAAAGTTTTAATTACATAACCAGGTAAAAATGATTTATTACCAATAATATTTTCTGAACAAGCTAAAATAGCTATTATATTTAAATTTAAATTAAGTTTAATTGCGGAAAATATAGCTCCAAATACTGATGCAGCTCCAGACATGTCATATTTCATTTCATACATATCTAAAGAATTTTTTAAACAAATACCTCCAGTATCAAATGTAACTCCTTTACCTATTAAAACTATAGGTTTTTCATTTTTTTCTTTAGCGCCATTATAATGTATAATTGACATAAAAGATTTATTGTTAGATCCTAATCCTACGTTATAATAAGCATTCATACCTAATTTTTTTATATCTTTAGAGTCAAAAATTTCCACATGAACTTTTTTTCTAAATTTATTTTCTAAACTTTTAGCTTTTTTGGCAAAATATTTTGGAGTACAAATGTTAGGAGGCATATTAGAAATGTCTTTAGAAATTTTAACTCCTAAAGAAATATTTTTTCCATGATAAATAGCCTGACTTCCTATATTAAATTCATTTTGATTAAAAATTTTTATAAATATATTTTTAACTAATTTATTCTTAACTTTTTTGCTTTTAAATTTATTAAAACAATAATATATTTCTGATATAGTCTTGATTAAAATTCTTATTTTCCAATATAAATCTCTTTCTTTAATATTAAATTTCATTAAATAAAGTAAAACATTTTTTATGTAACAATGTTTTTGTATTAACAAAAATACTTTTTTAATTATTTTTACATATTTTCTATCACTTAAGAATTTTTTGTTTCCACAACCTACTATTATTATATTTTTATATTTAAAACTTTTATCACTATTTATAAATAAAATGTTTCCTATCTTATTAACAAATTTTTCTTCAATAATTTTTTTTTTTAATTTTTTTTTTAATAAAACATCATTTTCAATTTCATAAGAAGAATTTAAATTATTTTTAAAAAAACCTAAAATTAAACAATCATATAAATTGTCTTCTGAATTATAATTTTCTAAAATAAATTTCATAAATTTATAAAAAACACATAATTATTTTTTAATAATATAACATTAAAAATAATATAATTTAATAAAAAACTAAAATAATATACTAAAAAAATAAAACTACGAAAATAAAACAAAATATTTGTATTTATGTTAATAAAAACTTATAATTAAAATATTATAATTTATTTTTAAAAATACAATATGGAAAACTCTTTATATAAAAAAAGTTTATTATCTCTTTCAGACATAAACAAGAATGAAATAAATAATATAATTAAATTAGCTTATAAACTAAAAAAAAAAAAAAAATATAAAAAAGAAAAACCATTTTTAAAAAAAAAAAAAATAATATTAATATTTGAATTAAATTCAACTAGAACTAGATGTGCGTTTGAAGTAGCTGCATATGATCAAAAAGCTAATATAACTTATTTAAATGTTAGAGATTCCCATATAGGAGTAAAAGAATCTATAGAAGATACTATAAAAATTTTTAACAATATGTATGATGCTATACAATATAGAGGACCAAAACATGCAACAATAGAAGAAATAAAAAAATATTCTAAAATTCCTGTTTGGAATGGTTTAACTGATAAATTTCATCCTACCCAAATATTATCTGATTTACTAACTATAAAAGAAAATTCTAAAAAAAATAAAAAGTTTTCTGAAATAAAAGTTGCATATGTAGGAGATTGTAAAAACAACATAGCAAATACACTTTTAGAAGCATCTTATATTTTAGGCATTAATATAAATATGATATCTAATAAAAAATTTTTACCTAATTATAAAAAAATTAATTCATGTTTAAAAAAAACCAATAAAAAACATATAAAAATACTTTGTACAGAAAATTTAGATGAAGGATTAGAAAATGTAGATTTTATATATACAGATTCCTGGGTATCTATGAATGAAAACAAAAAAAATTGGATAAACAAAATAAAATTATTAAAAAAATATAAAATAAATTCAAAAACATTAAAAATGACAAATAACAAAAAAGTAAAAATTTTACATTGTTTACCAGCCATACACGATAATAAAACAAAATTATCTAAAAATATTTTTAGAAAATATAATATAAAAAATGGATTAGAAATAACAGATAAAGTATTTAAATCAAAAAATAGTTTAGTTTTTAAACAATCAGAAAATAAAATGCATATAATAAAAGCATTAATGATTTTAAGTCTTAAAAAAAATATAAAAATAAAAATTTAAAAATAACTTTGTAAATAAATAATAATTATGAAAAAATTAAGAAAAATACCAGAAGCAATAGGACCATATAGTATAATATACAAAATAAAAAATATAACAATGATATCAGGACAAATTCCTATAAACATAAAAAATAACAGTATTCCTAAAAAAATATCTGAACAAACAAAAGTTGTATTAAAAAATATAAAAAATATAATAAAAGAAAACAACTTAAAAATAAAAAATATTGCAAAAATAACAATTTTTACTACAAACTTAAATGATATAAAAAAAATAAATAAAATATATAAAAATTTTTTTAAAAAATATACAAAAAAATTTCCAGCTAGAACATGTGTAGAAGTTTCAAAATTACCTAAAAATGTAAACATAGAAATAGATGCAATAGTAATAAAATAAAATATGCCACATAATTAGTGGCATAATGTTTAAAAAAATTAATTATTTTTTCTTCTATTATTAAATTTATAATTAAAATTATTTCTTTTAATTTTTTTTTTAATACGATTACTGTTAAATCTATTATTAACACCAGAAATAAATCTTATGTTTATTAATTTGTTAAGAATTCTGGTATTTTTAAAAGTGTTAACTAAATTTATACTATTAGCAACCTTTTTAGATATTTCTACTATAGAATAAAAATCAAAAAGTTTTATATGTCCGATATCTTTACTATTTATATTTCCTTCATTTGCTATAGCTCCCACAATATGTCTTACTTCAGCTCTATCTTTTTTTCCAACATTTATTCTATAAGAATTCATATCTAAAAATTTTTTTTTATTATTTTTATATAATTTATTATTATATGTAAAATTTTCTTTAAAATTATTGTTTATTTCACGATTTTTTTTTTCAAAATTATCTTGTACTATCAAAGGTCTATCTTTTTGAGCCATTTTTAAAAATACTGAAGATAAAACTTCTAAACTAACTTTTTTGCCTATATCTATTTTTTTTAATATTTTTTTATATACATCTAAATCTTTACTTTTTAATTCTTCTTTTATCTTTTTACAAAAATTTTTTAACCTGTTTTTTACTAATAATTCTGTTTTAGGAAGATCTATTTTTACTATTTTTGTTTTTATAATTTTTTCTATATTATATAATAATCTTCTTTCTCTAGGTTCTACAAATAATAAAGCATTTCCAGAACGTCCAGCTCTACCAGTTCTACCAATTCTATGTATATAAGATTCCACATCCATAGGAATATCATAATTAATTACTAAACTAATTCTATCTACATCTAATCCTCTAGCAGCAACATCTGTAGCTATTAAAATATCTAATCTACCATCTTTTAATTTTTCTAAAGTTTTTTCTCTTACAGATTGATTCATATCTCCATTTAATGCAGAACTATTATAACCATGTTTTTCTAAAGCTTCTGAAACCTCTAAAGTAGCATTTTTTGTTTTAACAAATATTATTGTAGCAGAAAATTTTTCTGTTTCTAAAAATTTTATTAGAGCATCAGTTTTTTTGCCATATACCATCCAAAATTTTTGTTTAATATTTGGCCTATTTCGTAAATTAGACTCTATTTTTATTTCTTTAGGAAACTTCATAAATCTTCTTGATATTTTTCTTATAACATTAGGCATAGTAGCAGAAAATAATGCAGTTTGATGTTCTTTAGGAACATTAGACATTATATTTTTTACATCTTCAATAAAACCCATTCTTAACATTTCATCCGCTTCATCTAGAACTAAACTTTTTAATTTAGAAAGATTTAATGTTTTTCTTTTAAGATGATCTAATAATCTACCAGGAGTGCCTACTACAATCTGTGGCCCTAATTTTAACACTTTAAGTTGTAATTCATATCTTTGACCTCCATATAATGCTAAAATATTTATTCCTCTTATATATTTAGCAAATATAGAAAAAGATTTAGAAACTTGTATTGCTAGCTCTCTAGTTGGTGTTAAAACCAAAATTTGAGGCATTTGTAAATTTAAATTAATATTGTTTAATAACGGTAAAGCAAAAGCTGCTGTTTTACCACTACCAGTTTGAGCCATACCTAACACATCCACACCTTTTAATAAAAACGGTATACATAGTTTTTGTATTGGAGAAGGCGTTATATATTTTATTTCATTTAATGATTTTATTAAAACATCTTTTAAACCTAAAGAAGAAAATGTAAATTTATTATGAGTCATGCAATTGTATATGCCTCTTAATTTACAAATATCATTTATTTTATTAAGTAACAATTTTAAATTTTAATTTTTATTTGTTTAAAAAGACAATAAATAAAAATATTTAAACTAAAATAACAAAATAGCATACATAATTTACATAGGCAAATCTATTTAATAATTTAAAATATTGTTTAAAAAAACGTTTAAATAATAAATAATAATGTCAAACATAAAATTTGTTATTATTAACATGATATAAAAAAAAATTAAAAAAATATTTTTTTCTAATTGTTCTATACAATTTAATAAAATGTTTAAAAAATATTAAAAAGTAAATTTAAAATTTAGCTTCTTTTATACTAAGTCGTAATCGTCCATGACGATCTATTTCTAATACTTTTACAGACACAATTTGATCAACATTTAAATAACTAGACACTTTATCTATATGTTTATTAGAAATTTGAGATATATGAACTAAACCTTCTTTTCCAGATCCTATTGAAACAAATGCTCCAAATTCTACTATCTTAGTAATTTTACCAGAATATATTTTTCCTATTTCTATGTCTGAAGTAATATCCTTTATTTTTTTAATTGCATTTTTAGCTTGTTCCTTTATAACTGATGATATTTTAACTGTACCATCATCCTCTATTTCTATTGTAGTTCCAGTTTCTTCTGTAAGAGTTCTAATTACAGATCCACCTTTTCCTATAACATCTTTAATTTTATCAGGACTAATTTTTATTGTATGGATTCTAGGAGCAAATTTAGATATATCTCTTCTAGGCTTATTTATATATTTAGACATCTGTTTTAATATCTTTAATCTTGCTATTCTTGCCTCTTTTAAAACTGCTTTTATTATTTTTATATTAACTCCTTCAATTTTAATATCCATTTGAAGAGAAGTTATTCCAATTACACTACCAGATATTTTAAAATCCATATCTCCTAAATGATCTTCTTCTCCAGAAATATCAGACAAAATAACATATTCACTATTTTTTTTAACTAAACCCATCGCTATTCCTGCTATGGCAAATTTTATAGGAACTCCCGCATCCATTAAAGCTAATGATGCTCCACATACTGAAGCCATAGAAGATGAACCGTTTGATTCAGTAATTTCAGAAACTACTCTAATGGTATATGGAAACATTTCTATATTAGGCATAGAAGCAATCAAACTTTTTTTTGCTAATCTCCCATGTCCTATTTCTCTTCTTTTAGGTGAACTAGATGGACCTATTTCGCCTACAGAATAAGGAGGAAAATTATAATGAAATAAAAAATTGTCAGTTTTGTCACCTAATAGCTCATCCAAATTTTGTGCATCTCTTGCTGTTCCTAGTGTTACTGATACTAGAGACTGAGTTTGACCTCGTGTAAAAAGTGATGATCCATGTACTCTAGGTAATATACTAGTTTTTATATTTATATCTCTAATTTGATTAAAATTTCTCTTATCAATTCTATTAAAATCTTTTAAAACAATATCTCTAAACACATTTCTTTCTATAGTTTTTATTATATTATCTATTTCTAAAGTATTAGAATTATATTTTTTTCCAACAAATAATTTTGTTATTTCATCTTTTATAATTTTTATGCTTTCTATTCTTTCTTGTTTTAAATATTTATAATAAGATTTTATTATTTTTTTTCTAACTAGATTGTCAACTTTTTTAAATAATTTTTTATTTACAGACAAAATATTGCAAAATATATTAGGTTTTAAAACTTTTTCAGAGAACAATAAAATATTTTTAATTAATTTTTTTTGTTTTTTGTAACCAAAATAAATTGCTTTTAAAATTTCACTTTCATTTAATATATTAGCTTCAGCTTCTATCATTAAAATAGCGTTCTTAGTCCCTGAAACTATTAAATCTAATTTACTAGATTTCATATCTTTTATAGTAGGATTTAAAATATAATTATCATCTATAAAACCAACTCTAGAAACTCCTATAGGACCATAGAATGGAATTCCTGAAATGCTTAAAGCAGATGAAGCTCCTATAATAGCAACAATATCTGGATTTACCTGAGGATTTACAGAAACCACAGTAGCCACAATTTGAACTTCATTTAATAAACCAACAGGGAATAAAGGTCTAATAGGTCTATCTATCAATCTCGCAATTAATATTTCATTCTCACTAGGTCTTCCTTCTCTTCTAAAAAATCCTCCTGGTATTCTACCAGCAGCGTATGTTCTTTCTTGATAATTAACAGTCAAAGAAAAAAAATCATTTTCTTCTTCAACTTCTTTTTTAAATACTACTGTAACTAAAACTACTGTATCGTCCATATTAATCAAAACTGATGAAGTAGCTTGTTTTGCTATAATTCCCGTTTCTAAGGTAATTATATTATTACCATATTTAAATGTACTCTTTATAAAATTTTGCACTAAAATTTCCTTAATATATAATTATTAAAATTATTGTTATATACAAATTAAAATTTTATACATAATTGTTTAAAAAACAAAATAATAATAAAATTATATTTTAAGGGCTTTTTACAGCCCCAATAAATTATTTATATGTTATAAAATTATCTTCTAATAGAAAGTTTTTTTATAACATTAATATATCTAACTAAAGATTTTTTTTTAAGATAATTTAATAACTTGCGTCTTTTAGAAACCATACATAACAATCCTCTTTTACTACTATGATCCTTTTTATTTACAACAAAATGATTTTTTAAATTTTTTATTCTAAATGTTATTAAAGCTATTTGCACTTCTGTTTTTCCACTATTTTTTATATCATTACCAAACTGTAATAATATTTTTTCTGTTTCATTTTTTGCAACCATCAAAAACTCCATAAAATTTTTTATATTGTAAAATTAAAAATTTTAATAAAAATTAATTCATAAAATTTGTTTAACTATTTTATGTTCTCTTTTTTAAGCAAATTAGATATTTTAATTCCATTAGGAAAAGAATCATCATATGAAAAAAATAATTCTGGAACAACTCTTAAATTAATTTTTTTAGACAATAATTTTCTTATATATTTTTTATAACTATTAAATATTTTTATTATATTAAAAATATTATTTTTGTTTAAAGTATTTAAAACAGTAAAATAAACTTTTGCATATTTTAAATCTTTAGAAATTTTCACATCTAATATAGTAATAAAAAATTTAATTCTATGATCATTTATAGAATAATATAAAATATTAGATATTTCTTTTCTAATAATAGAAGAAACACGAACAGAACGATTAAATTCTAAAATCATAGTTTTCTCATAGAAATATTAAAAATTTTAATATAATAAATATATTATTAATTTTTATAAAAATAAAATTTCTAAAATATCTTTTATTTTTATTTTGTTATAATTTTGTATAATAATTCCACATTCTAAGCCAGATTTTACTTCTTTTACATTTTTTTTAAAATGTTTTATAGACTCTATTTTTCCTTTAAAAACTATTTTTTTATTTCTTATTATATTTACATTATGATTACATATAACTAAACCTTTTAAAACAATACAACCAGCAACAGAAATAGAATTAGAAACCTTAAAAACATTTTTTATTTCAGCAATTCCGCATATTTTTTTTTCTGATTCAGAGTATAAAAATTTATTTTTTAATTCTTCTATTTCATTTAACAAATTATATATTATAGAATAATATCTTATGTCTAACTTATTTAATATAATATTTTTTTTAGCTGTTTTGTTTGGATAAACATTAAAAGCAATAATTATTGCTTTAAAAGTTACAGCTAAAGAAACATCTGTTTCATTTACAGATCCTACACCAGAATAAACTATTTTAATTAATGAATTTTTATTGGATAAATTAGAAATTTCATTGTAAATTGCTTCTAAAGATCCTTGAGAATCTGCTTTAATTAACAATTTCAATTCTTTTAAATTTTTTAATTTTATATCATCTAAAAAACTTTCTGTTTTAAATTTTTTATTAAATAAATTTTTTTTATGTTTGTATTTATTTTTTCTATTACATATCAATTCTATAGCTTTTTTTTCATTTTTAACTACAGTAAAATTACTTCCAGAAATTGGAATACCTGATAATCCAAATATTTTTGCAGGAATAGATGGAGTAACATAACTTAAAAAATTTCCATATTCATCATTTATAGCTCTAATTTTCCCATATTCTAAACCACAAATAATAAAATCTCCTATTTTTAATGTTCCTTCTTTAACTAATACAATAGATATTATTCCTTTTTTTTTATCTAAAAAAGATTCTATAACAACACCTTTAGCAATACATTTATAAAATGTTTTTAACTCCAAAATTTCTGATTGCAACAAAATTGCATCTAATAAAGAATTTATACCTTTATTTAATTTGGCAGAAACTAAAACAAACATATTTTCACCACCAAACTCTTCAGAAACTATTTCATATTTCATTAATTCATTTTTTATAAAATCTATATTTTTTTCTAGTTTATCTATTTTATTTATAGCGATTATTATAGGAACGTTAGATTTTTTAGCATGATTTATAGCTTCTATTGTTTGAGGCATAACTCCATCATCCGCTGCTACAACTAAAACTATTAGATCAGTTATTTCTGCACCTCTAGATCTCATTTTAGAAAATACTTTGTGACCAGGCGTATCTAAAAAAGTAATGGTATTATTGTTTTTTTTTATGTTATATGCTACTATATTTTGTGTTATTCCTCCAAATTCTTTAATTTTTTTGTCATTTAATCTTATACAATCTAAAATAGAAGTTTTCCCATGATCTACATGACCCATTATCGCAACTATAGGAGGCCTTCTTTTTAGTTTCATATTACTAAAATTTCTATTTTCTATAAGCAAATCTTTCATTTCTATATTTTTTTTTTCTTTAACTACATAACCTAAAAATTCAGAAATTAATTTTGCATCTTCAAATTTTAAAAAATTATCTTTTAATTTTATTCCAAAATCAGATATTTTTTTATAAATTTTATTAATCTTAATACCTAATAAACTAGATAACTTTTTAATTGAAATATTTTTATTTAAAACTATTTTTTTATTAACAATATTTTTCGGTTTTATAAAATTTTGTTTTAAAAACATAACTTTTTTATTCTTTAACAAAAATTCTTCTTTATTTAACTCATTTTTTTTATTATTAATATTAGTATACTTTTTTTTAAAATTTTTATTTTTTATAATATTAATTTTTGTTATATTTGATATATTTTTTATAAAAAATTTTTTTTTAATATTATTTTTATTAATATTATTTTTTTTATCTTTATTTATTTTATTTTTTTTTAAGAAAGAAATTTTAAATTTATTAAAAAATTTTTTTTTAGAAAAAATGCTTTTATCTTTAATATTTTTATTTATAAATTTATTTTTTTTTTCTATCAAATGTGTATTTGATCTCTTTTTAATATTATCTAAATTATTGATTTTATTAAATTTTTTAAATTTTATTTTTTTTTTATTATGTATAGTTTTTTTGTTAAAAAAATTAGAATTTTTATTGTTATAGTTTTTATTATTTTTTTTTGAAAACATATTATTTATTTTTACCTCAACATATTTATTATAATTTTAAAAAATATTATTTATATAAATTTAATAACACTATTAAAACATATTATCTTTCTTAATGTATTTAAATTTGTTAAAAAAATATTATAAATAAATAATATTTTTATATTATAAATTTTAAAAAATTGTTTTATTTTTATAAAAATATATTAATTATTTTTTTTACAAAATAATTAATTTTTTAAAATGTTATTAAATATATTTTTAATAATTTAAAATTACTAAACTTTTACATATGAAATTATATTATAATAAAATGTTTTTATATTTTTTTTAAAAAAAATATAAAAATTAATTTTAATTTTTATAATCTTGAAAAATAAACATTTTTATTTATTTAATTTTTTCGTTTTGTTTATATTTTTTCAAATTCTTTAATTTTACACTTATAATTTTAGATAAATCTTTATATGAAAAGTTAGTTATTTTTTTAAAAGAAAATAATCCATTCTTTACAAGAGATTTACAATTTTTTTCATATATAAATGTTTTATCTTTAAAATTATTTCCTTTAATATTCTTATATTTCTTTATATGTTTTTTTTTTAACTCACTAATAGTCATGACATTTAATTCCCAGCCGCTTAATTGAGAAGCTAACTTTACATTTTGTCCATTTCTTCCTATTGCTTGAGCTAAATTTAAAGATTCCACTGCTATGTCCATAGTGTGATTATTTTTATTAACAATAATAGAAGAAACATTAGCCGGGGACATAGAATTTATTACAAATTTTATTTGATCATCATCCCACAAAACAATATCTATTCTTTCTCCGCACAATTCACTAGAAACTGCCTGTACTCTAGCTCCTCTCATTCCAACACACGCTCCAACTGGATCAATTCTATTATCATTAGCTTTAACTGCAACTTTAGCTCTAGATCCTGGATCTCTTGCTGTAGCTTTAATTTTAATTAACCCTTCCCCTATCTCTGGAACTTCTATTTTAAATAATTCAATTAACATTTCAGATTTAGATCTACTAACAAATAATTGAGCTATTTTAGATTCTAAATTAATATAATACAACAATCCTCTAACTCTATCACCTAAACGAAAATTTTCTCTTGGTAATAAATCTTTTTTCATTATAATAGCATTAGCATTGCTTCCTAAATCTAACAATATAAAATCTCTATTAATTTTCTTTACTATACCTGTTACTATTTCATTTATATTCTTTTTAAATTTATTTATTATCATATTTTTTTCAGCTTCTCTAACTTTTTGAACTATTATTTGTTTCGCTGTTTGCGTAGTGATTCTATCAAAAATTATAGAGTTAATTTCATCTTCTATATATTCTTTTAATTTCAGCTTTTTATTTTCAAAATTAGCAGCTTCTATAGTAATTTCTTTAGTAGGACAATTTACTACGTCAACAATTTTCCATCTTCTAAAAGTCTTAAAATTTCCACTTTTTCTGTCTATTTTTACAATTACATCAATTTCTTTATTATATTTTTTTTTAGTAGCTGCTGATAAAGCCAATTCTAACGCTTTAAAAATTTTTTCTTTAGGTAATTCTTTTTCGTGCGAAACAGATTCTACTACTGATAAAATATTCTTGTTCATGAATAAAATCCTTGTTTAAAATATAAAAAATAAATTTTTTATTATATAATTTAATTTAATATTAAATTTTTAATACAAAAATTTTAATTATTTCATATAAAAAAAAAAATAAAAAACCCCGAAATAACGGGGTTATATAAAAGTTAAATATTATAAATTTATAAAAAATATATATTTAAAAAAAAATAAATCTATTATAAAAAAACAATGATAATAATACCAAGGGCGGGAATCGAACCCGCAAACCTATAATATTAAGGTACTACTATCTTAAAGTAGCGTGTATACCATTTCACCACCTTGGCAAAATATCAAAATTTTAAAAAAAACATATGTTATTTCATAAATTTTAAAAAAATTTTTATATAAAAAAATAATTTATGTCTTGTTAATCATTAAATTACACAAAATTAAATCAAAAATAAAAAATGAAATTGATAAAATAGATATTAATCTATTTGTTAAACTATTTTTAAAAATGTTAAATGAATAAAATATACTATTATTTTTTATTTTATAGTAATCATGTATTTCTACAACTTTATTTGATTGCAATATAATCAATATATTTAAAAAAAATACAATAAAAATAAAAGATAAAAAACAAAAAGTATACATAAATTTTCCTTTTTTTATAACAACTTTATATAAAATTTTTATTTTTTATAATTTCATAAAAAATCTAATATATAATATTAATAAAAAATAAAATATAAAATAATAATTAAAAAAATTTATAAATTTCTTATAATAAATATTTAATAAAAAAAAATTATAAAAAAACATATAACTTTAAAAAACAAATTTATTATAATATAATAATATAAAAATTATTATCTTAAAAAAATTTTTAACTAAAAATAACATATATAAAATATTTTAAAATAAATTTTATATAATATAAATAGTTTATATATTAAAAATTATTATATTAAAATTTAATTATATATTTTAATATTTAATTAAAATAATTAAAATTTAATAATAAACAATAAAATTATAATCATTTTTTACTTGTTTTATAAATAGAATTACATTTTAAAGGTTTTCTATTCATTAAATCATCTATTTGAAAAGATTCAATAGTTTCATATTTTATTAAAGCATCTTTCATAGAATGAAGAATATCTATATTTTCTTGTAAAATTTTAAAAGCTCTTTTATAATTAGATTCTATTAATAATTTTATTTCTTTATCAATTATTCTAATAGTTTTATTAGATATATTAGAAATTGATGGAATACTTTTACCTAAAAATATTTCTTCTTTTTCTTCAGAATACAATATAGGACCTAATTTCTTAGAAAAACCCCATTGAGTAACCATATTTCTAGCAATGTTAGTAGCTACTTTTATATCATTAAATGCTCCAGTAGATACATTGTTAGCTCCATAAATTATTTCTTCAGCTAATCTACCACCATATAGAGTAGAAATTTTACTTTCTAATTTTTCCTTACTAATACTAATTTGATCATCTTTAGGAAGAAAAAATGTTGAACCTAAAGACATGCCTCTTGGAATGATAGTTACTTTATGAGCTGGATCATGATTAGGAACCAATCTTCCAACTATAACATGACCTGCTTCATGATATGCTGTACATTCTTTTTGTTCATTAGTAATTATTAAAGATCTTCTTTCTGACCCCATTATAATTTTATCTTTAGATTTTTCTAAGTCATCCATAGAAATATATTTTTTATTAAATCTAGCGGCAAATAACGCAGCTTCATTAACTAAATTTGCTAAATCAGCTCCAGAAAATCCAGCGGTGCTTCTAGCTAATACTAAACAAGACACATCTTTATCTAAAGGAACTTTTTTGGTATGAATTTTCAAAATATCTTCTCTGCCTTTAACATCTGGTAAAGAAACTATTATTCTTCTATCAAATCTTCCAGGTCTTAATAATGCAGGATCAAGAACATCAGGTCTGTTGGTAGCAGCTATTAGTATTATTCCTTTATTTTCTTCAAATCCATCCATTTCAACTAATATCTGATTTAAAGTTTGCTCTCTCTCATCATGACCACCTCCTAAACCAGTCCCTCTTTGTCTTCCAACAGCATCTATTTCATCTATAAATATTATACAAGGAGAAAAACTTCTAGCATTTTCAAACATATCTCTAACTCTAGAAGCACCAACACCTACAAACATTTCCACGAAATCAGATCCAGATATTGTAAAAAACGGAACTTTTGCTTCTCCTGAAATTGCTTTTGCTAATAATGTCTTACCTGTTCCAGGAGGTCCTACTAAAAGTATTCCTTTAGGAATTTTACCTCCTAATTTCTTAAACTTTTTTGGTTTTTTTAAATATTCTACTAACTCTTTTACTTCTTCTTTAGCTTCATCACAACCAGCAACATCAGAAAAAGTAGTTTTTATTTCATCTTTTCCAATTCTTTTGGATCGATTTTTTCCAAAAGACATTGCTCCTCTACCTCCAGATTGAATCTGTCTAAAAAGAAATACCCAAACACCCATTAATATAAACATAGGAGCCCAAGATAAAATCAATGAAGTAAAAAATCCTGGATAAACTGGATCTTTACCAAAAACTTGAACATTTTTTAACAATAAAATATCTAACAGTTTTTGATCATTTATAGGTATAGTAGTATAATATTTATTATTACTTTTGTTTACAAATTCTATCTGTTTTCCATCTATAGAAACTTTAGACACTTTATTATTATTAACTTCTGACAAAAAAGTAGTATATGACACTCTATCTTTAACAGAATTATGTGAACTAAAACTTTGAAAAACAGACATAAATGTAACAGACACGAATAACCAAACAATTATATTTTTAGCTGAATAATTCAAAGAATTAACCTCATATAAAAACTGTTTAAAAAAAATAAATTATTTTATTCCTTTCCCT
The DNA here is from genome assembly GCF_039363085.1 of Buchnera aphidicola (Ceratoglyphina bambusae). Classification (GTDB taxonomy): domain Bacteria; phylum Pseudomonadota; class Gammaproteobacteria; order Enterobacterales; family Enterobacteriaceae; genus Buchnera_G; species Buchnera_G aphidicola_E. The sequence continues at coordinate 285,733 of NZ_CP134982.1, forward strand.
ACTACAAATAATTCACTAGAATTAGAACGAGAAGATTTTAATTTAAAAGTTTTTAAATTTATAAAAAAATTTTTTAAAACATTTATATTGTTATTAAAATCTTTACATTGAAAAATTTTTGATATATATGTACCTTTTTTAATAAATATTTTTTTACATATATAAAAAGATATTTTTAATAAATTTGTTGAATTTTGTGAATCAACACACTTATTACCAGTTATATTAGGAGACATATCAGACATTATAACATCGACTCCTATATTTTTAATAACACTTATAAAATATTTTAAAAATTTTTTATTTAACAAATCTCCTTTATAAAAAGTAACACCATCTATAAAATTCATATTTTTAATATCACAAGATATTATCTTTCCATTTTTTTTAATGTATTTCGAGGCATATTTAGACCAACCTCCAGGATAAGATCCTAAATCTACTATAGTCATATTATTTTTAAATATTCTTTCTTTAGCATTTATTTCATCTAACTTAAACCATGATCTAGATCTCAACTTTTTTTCTATAGATTCTTTGACAAATTTATCTTTAAAATTCTTTTTTAACCATATTTTTGAACTTGTAGAAAAATTTTTATAAATCATAAAATATATAAATAAAATATGTTAAATTAAATATGTTCTACTTTAATAATTTTATATTTCATTTTTCCTTTAGGTGTATTTATTAATACATTATCTCCAACAAATTTTCCTATAAGACCTCTAGAAATAGGAGAAATTACAGAAATAAAATTATTTTTAAAATTAGCTTCATCTTCTCCTACAATTTTATATACAAATTTTTTTTTAGTTTTAGTATTTAAAATACTAACAGTCACACCAAAAACTACTTTATTTTTATTCGGTATTTTGGTTATATCTATTATATTAACATTTGATAATTTATTTTCTATTTCCTTTATTTTTCCTTCACAAAAACTTTGTTCATTACGAGCGGCATGATATTCAGCGTTTTCTTTTAAATCTCCATGTTGCCTTGCTTTTTTAATATCATCTATAATTTTTTTTCTTTTAAAATTTTTTAAATCATATAATTTATCTTTTAATTTTTTGTATCCTAAAATAGTTATAGGTGTATAATTTGCCAAATTAAATCCTTAAGTTTATATTAAAAATTTAAAATATTAACAACATAATTTAAAATTAATATATATTGATGTTTTAATAAAATTTTAATACTATATTAATTTATTAAAATATATAAATTATAATTCTTGTAAGTAAAAATTATGTAATAAATTTATATATTTTAATATTTTATCAATTTTATTTTAAAAATACAAAAATAAATTTTTCAAATATTATTATTTAATAATACGAAATACAAAATATAAATATAAAATTATTATAATAACAAATTTTTATATTTATAAAAATAAAAAATTTAAGATAACAATTAAAATTATGGAAATAAACGAAATAAAAAAAACAATAGAAAAAAAAATAAAATTAAAAAAAATAAAAATAGAAAAAATAGATAATTATGTAAAAATTATTGCTATAGACAATATATTTTTAAACAAAACAGAGCTAGAAAAACAAAAAATAATATATAAATCTATTAAGAACCTTATTATTAAAAAAAAAATACATGCAATCCAGATTGACACTTATTCTATAAAAGAATGGAAAATAAAAAATAAAAAAATATTTAAAAAAAAACAAGATTAAAATTATTTAATTTAAAAAAATAAATTTTTAAAAATTTTTAAATTAAATTAAACAATGTTTTATGAAAAAATATTAAAGTAATTTTATACATAAATAATTTTAATATATAATAAAGGAAAATTATGAAAGCAGTATTTATAATAAAAAATAAACAATATTTAGCAAAAATCGGGGATTTAATAAATACAGAAAAACTTGACTATAAAATAGGAGAAAAAGTTACTTTTAAAGAAGTAATTATTTTGTCAAATAATAAAAACATAAAAATAGGAAAACCATATTTAAAAAAAGAATTTATAACTGCCAGCATACAATCTCAAAACAAGAATAAAAAAATACATATGATAAAATTTAATAGAAGAAAACACTATAAAAAAACTCAAGGTCATAGACAAAAATATACTACTATAAAAATAATTAATATAAGCAATAATTTAGGAATATAAATTTTATGGCACATAAAAAGGCTGGAGGATCTACTAGAAATGGAAGGGATTCTCATTCAAAAAGACTAGGAATAAAAAAGTTTGGAGGAGAATTTGTAATACCAGGAAATATAATATTAACACAAAGAGGTACAAAGTTTCACGCTGGAAAAAATGTAGGATGTGGAAAAAATTATACATTATTTGCTTTAAAAAAAGGTAAAATAAAATTTGAAAAAAAAGGATCAAAAAAAAGAAAATATGTAAAAATTATTTAAAATGATAAATATTTTAATTTTAATATAAAATTTTTAAATTAGATTAATATTAAATAAAGTTAATAAATTTTACAAAGAGAAATTAATGAAATTTTTTGATGAAATTTTAATTTATATAAAATCTGGAAATGGTGGTGACGGGTGCACAAGTTTTAGAAGAGAAAAGTTTATACCTAAAGGTGGTCCAGATGGAGGAGATGGTGGTAATGGAGGGAACGTATGGATAAAATCTGATATAAATTTAAATACTTTAGTAAAGTATAATTTTAAAAAAATTTTTTCAGCTGAAAATGGAAAAAATGGTAAGAAAAAAAAATGTTCTGGAAAAAAAGGAAAAGATATATATATAAATGTTCCATTAGGAACAAAAATAATTAATATAAAAAAAAACAAAGTTTTAGCTGATATAACCAAAAAAAATGAAAAAATTTTAATATTAAAAGGGGGTAAAAAAGGTTTAGGAAATTTTAGATTTAAATCTTCTGTTAATAGATCTCCTATAAAACACACAAAAGGTAAAAAAGGGAAAAAAATAAAAGTAAAACTTGAGCTTACATTATTAGCAGAAGTAGGAACTTTAGGTATGCCTAACTCAGGAAAATCTACATTAGTAAAAAATATATCAAATTCTAAAACTAAAATTGGAAAATATCCTTTTACTACTTTATTTCCAAATTTGGGAGTAGTTTTTATAAAAAATGAAAATTTCACTATTGCAGATATTCCAGGAATAACAAAAAATGCTTCAAAAGGAATAGGACTGGGGATACAATTCTTAAAACATTTAGAAAGATGCAAAATATTATTACATATAATAGACATATCTATAGAAAGCATGACATATATTAAAAAAAATATTAAAACAATAGAATTAGAATTAAAAAAATATAGTAAAAAATTATTTAAAAAACCTATATGGTTAATATTTAATAAAATAGATAAAACAAATTTTAAAAAAATAAAATATATTAAAAAAAAATATATTAATAAAAAAAATGTATTTTTCTTATCTGCAAAATATAAAAAAGGAACATATAATCTTTGTAAATATATTATAAAATTTTTAAAAAAATAATTATATAAAATTATATATATGAAATTTATTTTTTTAAAACCCGAGTATATAAAATAATTATACCGGGTTATTATTATAAATAATTTTAATGTTAACGTTTAGAAAATTGTGGTTTTTTTCTAGCTTTTCTAAATCCACATTTTTTTCTTTCTACTTTTCTAGAGTCTCTAGTTACAAATCCCATTTTTTTTAATTTTGATTTAAAAATATTATCATATTTTATTATAGCTTTAGTAATTCCTTGTCGTATCGCTATAGCCTGACTAGAAATACCACCACCTTTCACAGTTATAAAAAAATTAAATTTGTCTTGTAAATTCAATATTTTTATAGGTTGTAATATAGTCATGCACAAAGTTTTTCTTACAAAATAATCGTTTATTTTTTTTTTATTAATAATAATGTTTCCTTTACCATTTGTTAAAAATACTCTAGCTGAAGAAGTTTTTCTTCTTCCAGTTCCATAATTTAGTATGTTCATAATAAATTTTTATTAATCCAAATTAAATTTTTAACAACTTTGGTTTTTGAGGTAAATGTTTTAAAACATTTCCAGAATAAACTTTTAACTTTTTTATTATATTTCTTCCTAAAGAATTTTTAGGGAGCATTCCTTTTACTGCTATTTTAATAATTTTTTCTGGACATTTTTTTAATAAATCGTTAAAAGAATTTTTTTTTAATCCACCAACATAACCAGTATGATTAAAATAAATTTTATTTCTTTTTTTATTTCCTGTCACACATATTTTTTCTGCATTTAATACTATTATATAATCCCCATTATCTATATTATTAACATAATTTGATTTATGTTTTCCCATTAAATATTTTGATATACTTGAAGCTAGTCTTCCTAAAATTTTTCCTGAAGCATCTATATAAAACCAATTACTTTCATTTTTTTTTTTTTTTAAAAAACTTTTCATTTTAGAAAAAATACCTATATAATGTTATTATTAACAATTTTATAATATTTTTTAATACTAAAAATATACTTTATAAAAGTCTATAATATTTTGTATTTAATTGTTAAATATATAATTTTAATATTATAACAAAAAAAGATGATTTTAAAAAATAAAATATTATAAATAAAAATAGTAAAACTTTTTATGAAAATAAAAAATGATATTTTAAAAGTAAGAAAAAATATTAATATAATAGATAAAAAAATAATAAATTTACTATATAAAAGAAAAAAAAAATCAGAAAAAATTGCAAAAATAAAAATATATTTAAAAAAAAAAATTAAAGATAAAAATAGAGAAAAAGAAATATTAAAAAAAATAAATAAAAAATCAAAAAAATATAATTTATCTAAAAAATATATAAAAAAAATTTTTAAGACAATAATACAAAATTCTGTAAAAGCGCAAAAAAAAATTTTTAAAAAAAATATTACAGAAAAAATTGCATTTTTAGGACCTATAGGATCATATTCATATTATGCATATAAAAAATATGCTAAAAAACATGTATATAAAAGTAAAAAATTAAAATATGATAATTTTAAAAAAGTAATAAATTCTGTAGAAAATAATGAATCTAACTTAGCTATTTTACCGTTAGAAAATATAAATACAGGGAAAATATTAGAAATATACAAACTTTTAGAAAAATCTAATTTATTTATTATAAAAAATATTTTTTTAAAAATAGAACATTGTTTGCTATCTATAAAAAAAATTAAAATTAATAAAATAAAATTTATATATACTCATATACAAGCATTTTTGCAATGTAAAAATTTTATTGAAAAATTTTGTAGAGCTAAAATATTTTTCAGCAAAAGTACATCAGAAGCTATAAAAAAAGTTATAAAAAAAAAAAATAAGAATACAGTAGCTATCGGGAGCAAAAAAAATAAAAAACTATTTAATTTAAAAATATTAAAAAAAAATATATCTAACAAAAAAAAAAATTTTACAAAATTTGTTGTGTTAAATAAAATAACAAAAAATATAAAATATAAAAATAATTATATTGTTTTAATAACTTTTACATATAATGAAAATTTTTCACAACATAACATTTTTAGAATATTTTACAAAAATAATATAAAAATAAAAAGTATAAATTTTCATAAATCTAATATAAAAAAAAATCATTATGTTTATTTTATAGAAATAATTTGTAAAAAAAATAAAAGTAAAATTAAAAAAACATTAAAAAAAATTTATTCTATTACAAAAAATATAAAAATATTAGGAAATTATAAAAATAATAAATATATTAATATTAATTAAATTAATAATTATAAAATTTTAGTAAATTAAAAGAGAGAAAAATGTTTAAAACATTAACAGAAAAATTTTATAACATAATAAAAAAAATTTCAAATTCTGGAATTATAACAATAGAAAATATTGATTCTACACTAAGAGAAATAAGAAGATCTCTTCTAGAATCTGATGTTTCATTAAAAGTAATTCAAAATTTTATTAACAAAGTAAAAAAAAAAGCAATAGGTAAAAAGATTAACAAGAGTTTTACTCCTGGGCAAGAATTAATAAAAATAATAAAAAAAGAAATGATTTTAGAATTTGGAGAAAAACCAAGCTTAATAAATTTTTCTGTTGCACCTCCGGCTATAATATTAATAGTAGGATTACAAGGAATGGGAAAAACCACTAGCGTTGCAAAAATTGCTAATTTTATAAAAAAAAAATATAAAAAAAAGACTTGTGTATTTTCTTTAGATACTAATAGAGCGGCCGCAATAGAACAATTAAAAGTTTTGTCTAAATCTTCTAATATAGATTTCTTAAATATTCATAAAAGTAAAAATCATATAAAAATATTAAATTTAGGTTTAAAAGAATCTAAAAAAAAAATGTATGAATGTGTTGTAATAGATACATCTGGTAGATTACATGTTGACAAAAAAATGATGAAAGATTTAAATTATATACAAAAAATTTCAAATCCAATAGAAACACTATTAGTATGTGATGCAATGATAGGTCAGGATTCTATAAAAATAATAAAAAATTTTAATAACAACATAAAAATAACAGGACTAATAATAACAAAAACAGATAGCGATGCTAGATGTGGTATTGCATTATCCGCTAAAAGTATTACAAAAAAGCCAATTAAATTTTTATGCAATGGAGAAAAAATAAACAAAATAGAAATTTTTAATCCTAATAAAATTGTAAATAAAATATTAGGTATGGGAGATATTACATCATTAATAGAAAAAATAGAAAAAAAAATAGATAAAGAAAAATTATTAAAAAAAAAAAACAATGAATTAAACGAAGAATTTAATTTAAACATTTTTTTAAAACAAATTAATAGAGTGGAAAAAATTGGAGGTATAAAAAAAATAATTAAAAAAATTCCTTTTTCATATATTAATAAAAATGAAAAAATGAGTAATATTAATAATAATTTAACAAAAGATTTTAAAATAATAATACAATCTATGACAAAAAAAGAAAGAAAAAATCCTAAAATAATAAAAGGGTCTAGAAAAAAAAGAATCTCATTAGGATCTGGAACATCAATACAAAAAATAAATATGTTATTAAAACAATTTTATAATATGAAAAAAATAATAAAAAAAATTAAAAAAAGTGGTACAAAAAATTTTTTTAAAAAAATATTTAATAAAAATTTTTTTTAAAATATTAAGGAAATTAAAATGATTAAAATAAGACTGTCAAGAAAGGGGTCTAAAAAAAAACCTTTTTATCAAATAGTAGTAGCAGATGTAAGATGCCCACAAAATGGAAAATTTATAGAAAAAATAGGATTTTATGATCCTATATTAAAAAATATACAAAAAAAAAATTTTATTAAAAAAGATAGAGTAAATTTTTGGAAAGCTCAAGGAGCTTCTTTGTCTAAAAGAGTTTATAACATAATAAAAAATATAAAAAAAAATTATGATTTTAATAGGTAAAATAATAAAACCATATGGTGTTTTAGGTTGGCTTAAAATAATTTCTTTTACAGAAAAACCTAAACAAATATTCAAATATCTTCCATGGTATTATATTGATAAAGAAAACAAATATAAAAAAATTAAATTAAAAAATTGGAAAAATATTACTAAAAATAAATTATTAATAAAAATAAAAAATATAAACAATAGAAATATATCAGAAAAATTAGTTAAAAAAAAAATATTTATAAAAAAATCTTCTTTACCAAAGTTGTTGAAAAATGAATATTATTATAAAGACATAATCGGTTGTAAAATATATGATAGTATTAAAAATACTTTATTAGGAACAGTAAAAAAAATAATAGATTCAAAAACTTTTGATGTTTTAGTTATAAAAAAAGAAAAAAATAAATCTGCAAATAAAGAAATATTAATACCGTTTATTATAAATAAATATATAAAAAATGTAGACATATATAATAAAAAAATAACAGTAATATGGAACATATAATTTTTTTTAAAAAAAATAATATATGAAAAAAAAAAAACTTATAATAAATATTATAACTATATTTCCAGAAATGATAAAATCAATATCTAAATTTGGAATTATAAGAAAATCTTTAAAATCTAAAATGTTAAAAATAAATTGTTGGAATCCTAGAAATTTTTCTTCTAAGAAAAATAATAGTATAGACGATAAACCTTATGGAGGAGGTCCTGGAATGATAATGAGTGCTATTCCATTATATAAAACTATAAAAAAAATAAAATTATTAAATAATTATAAAAAAGATATAATAACTATTTATCTTACTCCTCAAGGTAAAAAAATAAATAAAAAAAACATTTTAAGAATTTTAAAATTCAATAAAATAATACTATTATGTGGAAGATATGAAGGTATAGACGAAAGACTAATAATAAAAGAAGTAGATAAAGAAATATCAATAGGAGATTATGTTCTTAATGGAGGGGAACTTCCAGCTATGATATTAATAGAATGTATTATAAGATTTATACCTGGAATTTTAAAAAATAAATGTATAGAAGAAGAGTCATTTTTCAATGGATTATTAGATTATCCTAATTATACTAAACCAAAAAAATTTAAAGGAATGAAAGTTCCTAAAGTTCTTTTATCCGGTAATCATAAAAATATAAAAATTTGGAAGTTAAAAGAATCTTTTAAGACAACATTATTAAAAAGACCAGATTTATTAAAAAAAATAAAAAACTATAAAAAAACAAAATATTTTAAAAAAATATAAAAATAATTTTTTAAAACAACATAAGAACAAAAATTGTGAACAAAACTATACAAAAAATAGAAAAAACAAAAATTTTAAAAAATATTCCAAATTTTAAAACTGGAGATACTATAAATGTACAAATTTGGATATTTGAAGGAGAAAAAAAGAGAATACAAAATTTTGAAGGAATAGTAATAGCACTAAGAAATAGAGGATTCAGATCATCATTTACTGTTAGAAAAATTTCTAATGGAGAAGGGGTAGAAAAAGTTTTTAAAAAATATTCTCCTATAATTAAAAAAATAGAAATTAAAAAATATGGAAAAGTTAGAAAATCAAAACTATATTTTTTAAGAAAATTTAATGGAAAATCTTATAAAATAAAAGAAAAATTGTTAAAAAAATAATTTTAAATAACTTTATAATAACAAAATATGTTATAAAAAAAAAATCATGCAGTATGTTATATATCTGCATGATACATTTATTTTAATTAGTTCCACCAACAGTTAATCCTTTAATTTTTATAGTCGGCTGGCCTACACCAACTGATATATTTTGTCCTTCTTTAGAACATATTCCTAACCCTTGATCTAAAGAAAAATCATTTCCAACCATAGAAACATTTTTCATAACATCAATACCTGATCCTATTAAAGTAACATTTTTAATAGGAAAACATATTTTTCCATTTTTAATTAAATATGCTTCAATAGTAGTAAACACAAAATTTCCAGATGTCACATCAACTTGACCTCCAGAAAAATTAGTTGCATATATTCCATAATCAACACTACAAATTATATCTTCAAAATTAGAATTTCCAGGCAACATATATGTATTTGTCATTCTTGGATATGGAATGTATTTATAAGATTCTCTTCTTGCATTTCCAGTTAAAGAATGATTCATTAACATTGCATTATATTTGTCTTGTAAATATTTTTTTAAAATTCCATTTTTTATTAAAACATTATAATTTGTCTTGTTCCCTTCATCATCTATATTTAAAGATCCAATTCCAGAAGAAATAGTTCCATCATCTACAACTGTGCACAGTTTAGAAGCAACCTTAGATCCTATTTTATTTCTATATATAGAAATTTTTTTTCTATTAAAATCTCCTTCAAGACCATGCCCTACAGCCTCATGTAACAATATTCCAGGCCACCCTGAACCTAAAACAACAGGAAAAAAACCAGAAGGAGCTTTTTTAGCTTGTAAATTTAAAATAGCTATTCTAACAGAATCTATAGACCATTTTTTTATTAAATCTGTTTTTAAAAATTTATCATTAAAAAAAAAATCTTTCCAATATTTTACACTTCCACCAGAAACACCTTTTTCTATTATACTATTTTCTTCAACTATAGAAGTTATCTTTAAACATATTATAGATCTTACATCTTCAGAAAAATTATTTTCTATAGATGCTATGAATATTTGTTCATATTTAATTTTTAGTAAAACAATTACATTAGAAACTCTTTTATCATAATTTCTTACAATATTATTTATTCTATTTAATATTTCTATTTTTTTTTCAAAAGAAAATCCTTTTATTGGATTTTCACATATAGATATTTTCTTTTCTATAAAATTATTATGTTTAATATATTCTTTTTTATTTATATTAAAATTTAAATTTGAAATTTTACTTACTAGTTTTTTTAAATTTTTTAAAGATATATCATTAGAATAAGAAAAATTTATTCTTTTTTTAAAAATAGTTCTTACGCTAAATCCTTTATCCATATTATGTAATATTTCTTTTATTATTTTATTTTCTAAACATAAGCATTCACAAAATATTGATTGAAAATATAAGTCTGCATAATCTATATTTGATGAACTTAAATTATTTAACGCATCGTTTATATCTTTATAAGTAATATTATTCTTTGTTATTAAATTATAAAAAACATTTTTTAATTTCATATAAAATATACCTTAATATTTTAAAAAAAAATAAAACTAAATTGAACATTTTATTTTTTAAATATATAAATTATATAGAAAAGATATAATAATATATTATTATTCAAATTCTAAAAAATATATTAATGCTGTATAAAAAAAAAATAAATGTATATTTTTATTTTTTGTTAAAAAAACTAATTTTAAAAATATTATTTAAACACAAATATATTTTTAAAAAATGTTTGAAAAGTTTTAATAAAAAATATTTATACAATTAAAATATAAATTAGGAAATTTTATGCAAAAAAATAATTCAGTATTAATAATAAATGGACCTAATTTAAATCTATTAGGTAATAGAGAAAATAAAATTTATGGAAGAACAACACTAAAAAAATTAAATGAAAAATTAAAGAAAAAAGCTAATTTATTAAATATTTATTTAAAAAGTTTTCAATCAAATTCAGAATCTGAGTTAATAAATAAAATACATAATTCTAAAAAAAATATAAATTATATGATAATAAATCTTGCAGCATTTACACATACTAGTATTGCTATAAGAGACGCTTTGATATCTGTAGAAATACCATTTATAGAAGTACATATATCTAATATATATTCTAGAGAAAGTTTCAGATCAAACTCATGGATATCTGACATATCAAAAGGTATAATATGCGGTTTAGGTACATATGGGTATTTTTTGGCGCTAAAAACTATCTATAAAAGATTAAATTTAAAAAATATATAAAACATTTTAATATATTAATGTTTTTTACAATGTTAAAATTCTGCACTTTTCATAATATTAGAAAAGTGCATATTATAAACAAATATTTTTAAATAATTTATTAATAAAGAAATTTTTTATTCATTTTTTCAAAAAATTCATTAATTTCTTAATATCCTTAGGTAAATTAGAAAAACATCTTATAATATTATTTTTAATAGGATGTTTAAACTTTAACATTACTGCATGAAGTGCTTGCCTTGGAAATTTTCTTATATAATTTAATTTATTTTTATTTAAGAAATGTATATTTTTTTTTATAAAATAAGTCTTATCTCCTATTATAGGATGTTTAATATATAAAAAATGAACTCGTATCTGATGAGTTCTACCTGTTTCTAATCTTATTCTAACATGAGTACAATCAGAAAATCTTCTTATTACTTTATAATGAGTTATTGATGGTTTGCCTAACATATCAACAGACATTTTTGTTCTAATTTTTTTATGTCTTTTAATAGGAATTGATATTTTACCATTAGAAAAAATTTTACCTACTACTATAGCTTCATATTCTCTGATTACTCTTTTAAATTTAATTAATTTAATAAGTTTATAATATGTAACCAAATCTTTTGCAAAAACAAATAATCCTGTAGTATTTTTATCTAATCTATGAACTATTCCAGCTCTAGGTATATTTTTTGATTCTTTTATATGATATAATATAGAATTTAATATAGTGCCAGAATAATTACCATTACCTGGATGCATTATTATTCCTTTGTCTTTATCTACTACAGCTATATTATCATCCTCATATACAAATTTTAATGGAATGTTTTCAGGAATAAAAAAATCTTTTTTTTTAAAAAAATCTATAAATGTAATTATTGAAAAATTTATTTTTTTACTTGGTTTATTACATATAATACCATTTATAAAAACTTTGTCATTCAATATAAATGTTTTTAAAAAAGAACGAGAATATTTTAAAAATTTTTTTTTTAAAAATAAATCTAATCTTATTTTTTTAATATAATTTATATAAAATACATTTTTATAACCTATTTTATAATGTGTGCAAAATAATTTATCTTTCATATAAATAAACTCAAAATAAATTTTATTAAAAAATATTAAATAAATATTATCTAATAAATTTTTAATACATATATAATTATAAAATTGTAAATCATTTTTTATTATGTAACATAAATATTTAAATTTTAAAATTTAAAATAAATTTAATAAATTAAAAAAATAAAAACTATATAATTAAATAAAAATATGAATATAAAAACTAATAAAATAAAAAATATATTTTTGAAATTTTTTGAAAATAATGGACACAAAATAATAAAAGAAGGACCAATAATACCAAAAAAAGATAGAACATTATTATTTACTAACGCAGGAATGAATCAATTTAAAGATTTCTACTTAGGCAAAAAAAAAATCAATCACAAAAAAATAGTAACATCTCAAAAATGTATAAGAACAACAGGAAAACATAATGACATAAATCAAGTTGGAGAAACTTTATATCATCATACTTTTTTTGAAATGTTAGGAAACTTTAGCTTTGGCTGTTATTTTAAAAAAGATGCTATATTATATGCTTGGAATTTACTTACCGGCAAAAAATATTTTAATTTAAAAAAAGAAAAAATATTTATAACAGTTAACTATGAAGATAAAGAAACATATAAAATATGGAAACATATTATAAAAATAAATAAAAAAAATATAATAATAACAAAAAAAAACAGTATGGAAAATTTTTGGAACATGGGAGAAATAGGACCTTGCGGCCCTTCAACAGAAATATTTTATAAAAAAAATACTATAAATAAAAATAAATCTTCTACAAAATATAATCTAATAGAAATATGGAACATAGTATTTATACAATATAATAAAATAGATGAAAATAAATTAGTTAAACTAAAAAAATATTATATAGACACAGGAATGGGGTTAGAAAGAATTGCCTCCATAATACAAAATGTAAACTCCACATATGATATAGATATTTTTCAAAAAATAAAAAAAAAAATAATTTACATAAGTAATACTAATAAATTATGTACAAAATCTATTAATACAATAATAGATCATATGAGAACATCATCTTTTATTATATCCGAAGGAATCATACCTTCTAATGAATATCAAGGATATGTATTAAAAAAAATAATTAGAAGAATGATATTATGCGGAAAAAATCTAAAAATAAAACAACCGTTTTTACATATTTTAGTTGATGAAATAATTAAGATTCATAAATCATGCATACAATTACAAAACAACAAAGAAAAAATAATTAAAATTTTAAATAAGGAAGAAAAAATTTTTAAAAATACTCTTGAATATGGAATGAAATTTTTAAAAAGAAAAATAAAAAAAATAATAAATAACAAAATAGATGGAAAAACAGTTTTTTACTTACATGATACATTAGGTTTTCCTATATACTTAACAAAAGAAATATGTAAGAAAAATAATATTAAAATAAATGAAACAGAATTAAATAAAGAAATAAAAAAACAAAAAAAAAATAGTAAAAATAAAATTTTTTATAAAAATTATGAAAATAAATTTTTGTTTTCGAAAAAAACAAAATTTTTAGGATATACAAAAAAAAATATAAAAAGTGAAATAGAAGAGATTTTTATAAACAAAAAAAAAGTTAAAGAAATAAAATATAAAGAAAATGGTATAATAATATTAAGAAAAACAACTTTTTTTGGAAAATCGTCTGGTCAATCAGGAGATGTAGGAAAAATATACAAAAAAAATTCTATTTTTAGAGTCACAAAAACTAAAAAAATTAATAATTTAACTATTCATATTGGTACTGTTATACAAGGAAAATTTAAAATAATGGATGTAGTTAAAACAAAAATAGATTATAAAAAAAGATTATCAATACAATCAAATCACACAGCTACTCACTTGTTACATAAAACTTTAATAATTTTTTTTG